>JBMNSQ010000071.1:0-8997 GCA_050945275.1 bacterium
ATTGGCGGGCTAGGCAGTGCTGTGGCTGAAGTGCTGGGCGAACATTGCCCTGTTCCGCTAGAGCGAATAGGGGTTAAGGATGTGTTTGGGCAATCGGGGGCTCCGGCCCAGTTGCTCGAGTATTATGATTTAACATCGGAGGCCATTGCAGCGGCAGCTAAACAGGCCGTAGGTCGCAAAACGACGTGAACAGAAGAAGCCCGCCAATATTAGTTAGTGCCTGCTTAGCCGGACAGCGTTGTCGCTATGATGGACAGGCAAAAAGCTGTCCCAAGGTGGAGGCTTTGGTTAAAGCCGGGAAGGCAGTGCCTTTTTGTCCCGAAGTGAGCGGTGGTTTGTCCACGCCGCGCTCACCGGCTGAGATACAGGGTGGCACTGGAGTCGATGTGTTAGACGGAAAAGGGCGAGTAATAAATGCTAATGGCCAGGATGTGACGGCAGCCTATATCCGGGGGGCTAAGCTGGGAGTGGAACTAGCCCAAAGACTTGGTGTACGCCAGGCTATTTTGAAGGATAAAAGTCCGGCCTGTGGGACGAAATTTATTTATGACGGTAGCTTCCAGCGCAAATTGCGCTCGGGGCAAGGTGTAATAGCGGCGGCTCTAGCCGCAGTTGGAATTCAGGTGGAACCAGAAAAATAAGGGATCGGCCACTACGGCCGGTCCCTTATTTTTCCTACCCTGGAAAGCCAAGTTAAAAAAGGATTTTTATCTGCCCTTGTCGAAGAATCTAACGTCGTATACAGAAAAGAATACAAGCAGTCGAAATAGGGAGAGTGACGCCAGGTGATCGAGTTTCGTCGAGTCACCAAGATATATGGACGTGACACAGAGGCGCTAAAGAATGTCAGTTTGACTATAAATAAAGGGGAATTTGTTTTTTTGGTGGGGCCTAGTGGTGCTGGCAAAAGCACTTTTGTGCGCTTGTTGCTCCGTGAGGAGCTGCCTACCGAGGGCCAAATTGTAGTAGATAATGTCGACACAGGGCGGCTTCGTCCCGCCCAGATACCGTTTCTTCGTCGGCGTATCGGCATGGTCTTTCAGGATTTTAGATTGTTGCCGGAACGTACGGTGGCTGAGAATGTGGCCTTTGCTCTGCGAGTGGTGGAAGCACCACGGCGAGAGATTTTCCGCCGTGTTCCTCAGGTATTGCATTTGGTAGGCTTAGCTCATAAATCGCGGGCGAAACCGGCAGAGCTGTCCGGCGGCGAGCAGCAGCGGGTAGCTTTGGCGCGGGCGTTAGTGAATAATCCACCAATCCTAATTGCTGACGAACCCACCGGCAACTTGGACCCTGATACAGCGTGGGAGATTATGCAGCTGTTGGTGGAGATTAACCAACGGGGCACAACGGTGCTAGTGGCCACCCACGCCCATGATATAGTAAACCGTCTGCGGCGGCGGGTAGTGGCGCTAGAAGCTGGACGCCTAATACGGGATGAGGAAAAGGGGGCCTACGGCGGTGAGATTTAGTACTTGGGAATTTTACCTTCGGGAGGCCGGTCGCAGTCTGGTACGTAATCGTTTTATGTCCCTGGCTTCCATCAGTACGGTGGCCCTATCCATGCTCATTCTGGGCGTATTTCTGCTTGGGGCGGTAAACCTTAATAATATTGCCGAAACACTGGAGAACCAAGTGGAAGTGACGGCTTACTTGGACGAAAGTCTAGAGCCGGAGGAAATAACGGCTACAACAGATAGAGTCAGGGGTCTAGACGGTGTGCGCGAAGTAAAGTTTGTTAGCAAAGAGGAGGCTCTTGAACGGCTCAAAGAGCAATTCGGTGAGCGTAGAGATTTGCTCACGTCGGTGGAAAAGAATAATCCATTGCGTAATTCTTTAGAGGTGAGTACTGTTAATCCGGCCGACGTTAAATTAGTGGTACAGGATCTGAAGGCCATGCCAGCGGTGGCCAAAGTCAGTTTTAAAGAAGAGATTATTGATCGGTTATTTTCCTTTACTAAAGCCATTCGTTTAGCGGGGTTAGCGGTAGTGATTCTGCTAGTGGCGGCGACGGTATTTCTTATATCCAATACCATCCGGCTAACGGTGTTTGCCCGCCGACGGGAAATCAACATTATGAAACTAGTGGGAGCTACTGATTGGTTTATTCGTTGGCCGTTTGTTTTGGAGGGCCTATGTTTAGGGTTATTAGGCAGCGTACCGGCTGTCTTGTTGGTAATTCGCTTTTACCATTGGCTCACAGCCAGCATTTACCAGACGCTGCCTTTTATTCCTCTGCTGGCTCCGGATGTTGTGTTGGGACGTTTGCAGCTTATATTGCTGGGAATCGGCGTATTGGTCGGAGCTACCGGGAGCGCCATTTCTATGCGGCGTTTCCTACGGGTGTAAGGAAGTAGATAGGAGGTAGAATTCATGGGCAAACCCTATGGGCTGCCACAACGTTTTTGGTGGACGGTTATCGCGTCGGCACTATGCTTGTTTGTTCTATGGTCGACGGCGGTACCCATGTCTATGTGGGCTAATCCGTTGAACGAAAAACAGCAAGAGCTCCAACGGGTTGAGCAGGAAAAGGCAGCTACTGTCAAGCAGCTTAACCAGACGAAAAATCAAGAGCGGAGCTTAACTGCTGAACTTAACGCGCTTGAGCGTCAACTGGAACAAGCCGAAAACGAATTAGCTGTGCTAAATAATAAGCTGCAGTCCACAGAGAACGATTTGCGTCAGACTACGGCCGACTTAAAGAAAGCCGAAGAGGAACTAACTGAACAAACTAACCTGTTAGGTGAGCGACTACGGGCCATGCAAGAAAATGGTGCCGTTAGCTACATAGAAGTTTTATTGACGTCTGGGGATTTTAGCGATCTATTAAACAGAATAGATTTGATGAAAGAGATAGTGGCTCAGGATGTAACACTGATGGAAGACATCAAGAAAAAACAGACTGAGATTGAGAATAAAAAACGTGACCTAGAGAAGAAAAAGGTTGAATTGTTAGCGGTGCAGGGTTCAGTTCGGAGCAAAAGAGAGAGTATTGAGGTGGCCAGCCGGTCGAAACAGAGACTCCTCGCTAACATTTATCAAGAGAAGGCAGCTTACGAGAAAGCCTTAAATGAATTGGAGCGAACATCCAGAGAACTGGAACTAGCTATTCGCCGTCTGCAGTCACCCAATGACCCGGCTGCTGTCGTGAAGGGAAAAGGAGCCATGGCCTGGCCGACAGCTGGTCCCATAACCTCTTACTTTGGTTATCGGACTCATCCGGTGTACGGAACCAAGAGGCTGCATGCCGGTCTTGATATTGGCGCTCCTCATGGCCAAACAGTGGTGGCGGCAGCGGATGGCACAGTTATCATGGCTGATTGGTATGGTGGCTATGGCAAGGCAGTAGTAATTGACCACGGTGGAGGCATATCGACGCTTTATGGACATAACTCGGCGCTATTGGTGAGTGCAGGCCAAAAAGTTACTCGGGGGCAAGCTATTGCCAAAGTAGGTAGCACCGGTGTTTCCACCGGACCCCATTGCCACTTTGAAGTGAGAGTTAACGGGACACCGCAAGATCCCTTGGGATGGTTGTAATAAAGTAGGACTTAATCGAGGCTATTGGAAGATGGCCTCGATACTTTTTTAATTCACGACCCATTACCATCACTCGACTTTTTGGGATACCCTAGAAGTGAGCGGTTTTTTATTTGGGCCGATCCAAGGATTCAACTTTTGAAGGTTTTGTGAACACTAGGTTCTTTGGTGGACAGAAGGTGAGGTCAGGTGTACAATTACAGTAAGTGAAAAAGTATAGCAATCAATGTGGGAGGTGTAGATCAGATGGGTAACTTTAGGCGTCGTTTTAGCCAATACAAAGGCTACTTTGGGGTAGCGATAGTTGCTCTTCTGATTGGAATCGTTGTAACGGTTGGGTGTACTTCGCTCCCTGGTTCTTCTGATGGGAGATCGGAAAAGAACGGTGGTGGACAGGCGCAGGCCGCTCCTATGCCGGAGGCATCGCCACGGAGTCTGAGCCGGCTTCCGGGAGATGATCCTAACGCTATTGCTGATATGGTGGAGGAAGTGGGTCCGGCGGTGGTTATGATCAATACTACGGTGGTCCAAAAAGGACGTGGGGTCGATCCCTTTTTCGATGATCCTTTCTTCCGCTACTTTTTTGGGGGGCGGGTGCCGTCTGTCCCTCAAGAACGACAGAGCCAAGGTATTGGTAGCGGGTTTATTACCAGTTCCGATGGCTATATTTTAACTAACGAGCATGTAGTGGGTGGGGCCGATGAGGTACGAGTAACGGTTTCCGGTTATGATGAGGCTTTTGATGCTCAGGTGGTAGGGACCGATAAAGAGCTTGATTTAGCAATACTAAAAATTGATGCACCCCAGCCATTACCGACGGTGAAACTGGGCGATTCCGATGTTACCAGAGTAGGAGAATGGGTTGTGGCCATCGGCAACCCTTACGGTCTGGATCATACGGTTACGGTAGGTGTTGTGGGTGCTAAAGGGCGACCTGTACCGGTACAGGATCGCATTTACAAAAATTTGTTGCAGACAGATGCGGCCATCAATCCCGGCAATAGCGGTGGACCGCTACTTAATTTGGATGGGGAAGTCATCGGGATCAATACTGCGGTAAATGCAGCGGGGCAAGGGCTCGGATTTGCTATCCCGATAAATACAGCCAAGGAAGTTATGGGTTCTTTGCGGACCCAGGGCAAGGTTGTTAGGCCGTGGCTGGGAGTTTCGGTGTTAGATGTTACGGCGGACCTGCAACAGTATTTTAAGTTACCTGATCGGCGAGGAGCAATCGTTGGCGAGGTTATAAGCGGTAGCCCGGCAGCTAAAGCGAGCCTTCAGGTGGGTGACGTTATCCGGAAAGTTGATGATCAGACGATTGATAGCGCTCAGAACCTGGTAGACATGATTCAGAAAAAGAAAATTGGAGATAGCGTTGGTCTTGAAATCTATCGTGACGGGCGCACTTTGTTCAGGCTAGTAAAGATCGAAGAGAAACCGTGAAATTGAGGAAGTGAATTAGACATGGCGTCGAAATTTCGGTTGATTACCGAGCTTAAACCTAGTGGCGATCAACCGAAGGCCATCGCCTCTTTGGTAAAAGGGATAAAACAAGGTTATAAATATCAGACCTTGCTGGGAGTAACCGGCTCGGGAAAAACCTTCACTATGGCAGGTCTAATTGAGAAGGTGCAAAAGCCGACATTAGTAATTGCTCATAACAAGACGTTGGCGGCCCAGCTGTGCAGTGAATTCCGGGAGTTTTTTCCGGAAAACGCGGTGGAGTATTTTGTCAGTTACTATGACTACTATCAACCGGAGGCCTATATTCCACAAACAGACACGTATATAGAAAAGGATGCCTCTATCAACGACGAGATTGACAAGTTGCGCCATTCGGCCACCAGTGCCCTATTGGAACGACGGGATGTAATTGTGGTGGCCAGCGTTTCTTGTATTTATGGTTTGGGGTCGCCGGAGGAATATCGAGAACAGGTGCTCTCGCTCAGATTGGGGGCGCAGCGCGATAGAGATGAGGTTCTGAAGAAATTAGTGGAAATGCAGTATGGTCGTAACGACTTGGAACTTACCCGGGGTAAGTTTAGAGTGCGCGGCGATGTGGTCGAAATTTTTCCGGCTGATGCTACAGCTCGTGCCATCAGGGTAGAGTTTTTCGGTGATGAAATTGACTCTATGCTGGAAATAGATACAATAACAGGTGAAGTAATCGGGGAGCGCAGCCATGTGGCTATTTACCCTGCTAGTCACTATGTAACATCTTTACAGACGCGTCAACGGGCTATAGCTAGCATTGAAACTGAACTACAGCAGCGCTTAGCGGAACTTAAAGCAGAGCAAAAGTATTTTGAAGCCCATCGGCTAGAGCAACGCACCAACTATGATTTGGAAATGCTAGCCGAGATGGGATATTGTAAGGGGATAGAGAACTACTCTCGTCACCTTACTGGGCGGGCACCGGGGGAACCGCCATTTACGTTGATGGACTTTTTCCCTAAAGACTATTTAATTATTATTGACGAGTCGCATATGACTATTCCACAGCTGCATGCTATGTATGCCGGCGATCGTTCACGTAAGGATACTTTAGTCGGGCATGGTTTTAGGTTACCGTCGGCCTATGATAACAGGCCGCTAGTTTTTGATGAATTTATCACTCTTAGCAACCAAATAGTGTTTACTACCGCTACGCCGGGTCCGTTTGAGCTTAAGGTTAGCCAACAAACAGTGGAACAAGTGGTAAGACCTACCGGATTGGTGGATCCGGAGATCTTGGTAAGGCCAACTAAAGGACAAATTGATGATTTGCTGCATGAGATAAGGCAGCGGGTAGACAAACAGCAACGAGTGCTTATAACGACACTAACTAAGCGGATGGCCGAAGATCTGACTGATTACTTGTTGGAAGCTGGGATTCGGGTTCGTTATTTGCATTCGGATATTGTAACTTTGGAGCGGCTGGAAATTATTCGTGACTTGAGGCTAGGTAAATTTGATGTATTAGTGGGCATTAACCTGCTACGGGAAGGCTTGGACTTACCGGAGGTGTCGCTGGTAGCTATTTTGGATGCGGATAAGGAAGGGTTTTTGAGATCACAGCGGTCCTTGATTCAAACTATTGGCCGGGCAGCCCGCAACGTGGAGGGCCTGGTGATCATGTATGCCGATTCCATTACCGATTCCATGCGTTTAGCTATTGATGAGACCAACCGTCGTCGCCAGATTCAAACGGCATATAACCTAAAGCACGGTATTACCCCCAAGACGATACAAAAAGCTGTTCGGGATGTAATTGAAGCGACGAAGGTAGCAGAGAAGATGGACGAATATCTGCCACAAAGTAAGAGCGTAAAGGCTATGTCGCGACCCGAACTAAAGCAGTGGATCAAAGAGTTGGAAGGGAAAATGCATGCAGCCGCCAAAAAATTGGAGTTTGAAGAGGCGGCTAAGCTTAGGGATATGTTACTGGAGGCCAAATTGTTACTAGATAACTAGGTTGTAAGTGCCCTAACTTGGGGTATGCCATAGGGTGGCAAAAATGTCCTGTACAAATAGCGAATGAGTGGATAGAATAAGGGAAAAGGAGTACAGGAGGTATAAAAGTATGGCCAGCCAAATTCCGGTGATCGTATATTCCACCCCGACCTGACCATATTGCACTTTGGTGAAAGAGTTTCTTTCCGAGCACAATGTGGCGTTCGAAGAAAAAGATGTGGCTGTAGATAGGGAAGCTAGGCAGGAAATGCTAGCCCTGACCGGGCGTACGGCCGTACCGGCTCTTAAAATCGGTGACGATGCGGTAGTGGGCTTTGACCGGGCTCGTATTAGCGAGCTGCTGGGATTGTAAAGCTAGTTTTAGTTAAATATACTGGTGCACAAAGAGGGGTTTAGCCTCTCTTTTGTGTTGTGTAGTTTAGATATTATGCTATCAGTAATAGCAACAATTTATGGATGTTGGCCCAGATGTATGGTGTGGTATAATGAAGTCTGTGAAATCCATGTAAACGAAAGCGAGGATTAGAAGCTAATGGCAGAAGAGTACATCCGTATTAGAGGAGCACGCCAACATAATCTCAAAAACTTAAATATCGATCTGCCTCGTAACAAACTGGTGGTGATTACCGGACTATCGGGTTCGGGTAAGTCCTCGCTCGCGTTTGATACTATTTACGCTGAGGGCCAGCGCCGATACGTGGAATCGTTATCGGCTTACGCGCGCCAGTTTTTAGGGCAAATGGATAAGCCCGATGTTGATTATATTGAAGGTTTGTCGCCAGCTATTTCTATTGATCAAAAGACTACAAATAAGAATCCCCGTTCAACTGTAGGCACAGTGACAGAGATCTATGACTATTTGCGGTTGTTGTTTGCTCGCATCGGACGTCCTCATTGCCCTGACTGCGGTTGCCCCATTGAGCGACAAACGGTGGATCAAATGGTGGATCGCCTGCTAGAGTTGCCGGAAGGAAGCCGAATGCTTCTTCTAGCTCCTCTGGTTCGCGGGCGTAAAGGAGAACACAAGCGTCTTATTGAGGAGACCAAGCGCAACGGCTTTGTCCGAATGCGGGTTGATGGTGAAGTTAGGGATCTGTCGGACGAGATTAAGCTGGAGAAGAACAAGAAACATACGTTGGAAGTTGTGGTGGACCGCCTCCGAATACGAAGCGGCATTCAAAAGCGATTGGCTGATTCTTTGGAACTGGCTTTAGGGTTAAGCCAAGGTTTGGTCATGGTATCGGTTGTGGATGGGGAGGAGTATACTTTTTCGCAGAGTTTTGCCTGTCCCAAATGTGGTTTTAGTTACGAAGAATTGTCACCCCGACTTTTTTCTTTTAATAGTCCCTATGGGGCTTGCCCAACTTGTACCGGTCTAGGAATTACCATGGAAATTGACGCGGATCTGGTTATCCCTGATCCTAGCAAATCGATATCTGAGGGGGCTATTGCTACATTTAGCCGGTCGGCTAATTATTATCCGCAAGTTCTAAAAGCGCTGGCTCGTCATTACGGTTTTAGTACGGAAGTGCCGTTTTCAGAGCTCACACCGAAGCAGCAAGAACTAGTTTTATACGGAACTAACGGTAAGCGTTTTCGAGTAGATTACGAAACTAGGTGGGGTGAGTCTCGAGTTTTTAAGACCGACTTTGAAGGTGTTATACCCGTTTTGCAAAGGCGCTACCGGGAATCTCAGTCTGAAACGGCCCGCACTGAGTATGAGGAATACATGAGTTCACGGCCGTGTCCTTCTTGCGAGGGGAAACGGCTGAAGCCGGAAGCCCTGGCCGTGACGGTCGGTGGTAGCAACATTGCTCAGTTGACTTCCTTATCGGTAGGAGAGGCGCAGGAGTTTTTTACAACACTTAAGTTAACGGATCGGGAACAACGGATAGCTGCCCGAATCCTAAAGGAGATTCAAGCCCGCCTAGGCTTTTTAGTTAATGTGGGGTTGGACTATCTGGCGCTGGAGCGGGTAGCAGGGAGTTTGTCCGGCGGAGAGGC
>JBMNSQ010000072.1:0-8958 GCA_050945275.1 bacterium
CTTAATGCTGGCCGGTGTTTTAATGGAGCCCGGTAAAACGACTTTGGCCCTTACATCCAGGTCGAGTTCTAGCTGGGGGAAAACCTCCGGCCATTTGGACTCTAATCGCTCCCACTCCTTTGGTTGTGAACGGTAAATAGCATTACCGAAACCAAGAAAATCACTACCTAGGTCTTGAGCCCGCTGCACTGCCAACTTAATATCATTTTTAATTACAGTTGCTACGCGTTTTTCCAATGATGATAAGGCGTCTTGGTCTAAGACAAAATCAGCCCTGGATACCTGATCTTGTACCCGACTCTGAATCTGAACCTTAACCTTCATGATTACCTTGCCGCCCTTAACCTCTGGTTTTATGTCGGAGCGGGCCCGAAACACCTCTACCGATATCGGTTCTTCGTCCAGCGGTGAGCTCACAACCAGTGTCTCGTGTCTCACCTCACTATTTATCCAATGCCATGCCCTGGCTTCTCTACTGTTGACCCAGCCCACCATACGATCGCCACGAAAAACAGCGCCGCCGCTGAGAGAAGTAGGAGGCGGGGCGTCTAACTGGGTCTCTTTCTCACCTCCCCCTTCTTTACCTTCATCTTCTTTTTCCAAACCTTTAAGCCGGGCTATTAACATCTCGTGACCCGGTTGGCTAATAACATTAATCAATTCTCTCATCTCCGACACTGGCGATATAGAACGCATCAAAGCACCCGTTTCGATCTGCCTAAGCAAAGCCTGACCAATGGTCTCTTCTAGGGGATAGTCACTGGTCAATACCTGTTTGATATCCCCATCCACTACCAAAGGCCGAGCAATAAGCCGAAACTGTCGTTCCCTCTCCAGGAAGTCCATGATAGGTCCAATTCCATCGCGAGCTAAATCTTCGGATAGAAGCACTATAGAAGTGTAAGCCCAAAACAATTCCCGGCTAACCATGGGCGCCAAGTTCTTTCGGGCATGAAACGGTGTCTTACCGGTGGCCTCTACCACCCACGCTGGCTTCTTATCTCCACCGCCACCGCCACTGCCGCCTTCCTGGCTCATGGCTATGGGATTATATATTTGAGCCACTATTTTATAATCACCGCTAGCGGGGTCTCTGTCAAAACCTACAGCAAGGACAAACGCCAGTAGCTCCAGTTCCCGCCGATCCCAGCAACCGGCCGTCATTATAACCACCAGCAAAGAGATCATTAGCACTAGACCATACCGACGAAATGAAGCCCTAAACTTCTCCCGGCTACTCACTACGGCGTCGCTCCTTTCCACGACCTAGGGCAGTACGTACGAGATGAGCTATCCATAGTGGAACCACAGATAAAATAAACCAAGAAAGTATATACGGCCCCAATATTCTTGGTCTATAAAACGTTAACAACTGAAATATGTCCTTATATGCCTGCACAGAAAAAGTGGTCTGGATAACAGCCATGGGAAACACCAATGGCCGATAATCGGCTAGGCCCAGCACTTGAGCCAAACCTAGGGCCCCGCAATATAAAAGGGTGGCCACACCGACAAAAAGGCCAAATCCCCAAGCGAACATAGCTAGCGCTTCTATCCGCTGTAGAAACTCTGTCACTTCTATTGATCGTACTAACTTATAAAAGGGAAATACCGACCGTGCAGCCTGCGATGGCCCCAGTATACCTACCGTTATTATTGATACCAAGAGGAGCACCAGCGCTGACCCGGCCAAAGCCCAGAGCGCAGTCCTTGTAGCTAATTTAGGCTGGGCTACTGACGGAATAAGTATCGTAAGAACTAGCATTTGTGCCGCAATGCCGATAGGAGTGATACTCCCCCTTACTGCCGGCATTATGCCCCGGGCCAGCACTGGCTGCAAATTTCTCAGCTCAACTAAAGGTAGTACCATACCCAGACTTAAAACTAGCACCAGCGCATACAATGGAAAGAGCGCATCTGCCACCCGCCCTATAACTTCAATCCCATGCCAAGCAGCCACAGCCGCCACAAAAACCATACCGCCAATAACGACAGCCAACGGCGTCTCCACTAGGAAACCACTTCGTAACATTTCGCCGTAAATTCGTACATCAGACGAGGCAATCACCAGCAAAGCCCATAAAACCACCGCCGAAAAAACCTTGGCTGGCCATGTACCTACTAATCTGGCGCCATATCTCATGATGGTTTCTTCCGGATACCTTGTTCCGAGCGCCGAGACTAATATCACCACTCCTGCCGAACCAAAGAAAGCAAAAATAGCTGCCAGCCATGCATCTTGAGCCGCATCAGCAGAAGTGAGAACCGGTAGCATAGATATTACTACTGTGGTTCGCATCATAAAAAGTATGAACAACAACTGACGGTTGGCAATCTTAGCTATCTTCATCAGCATCATCCTTACCCCGCGGCTCGGAGCGCGGCATCTGTCCCTTTTCTTGGCGATCGAGTTCGCGAATCCCCACCAAACGTGGTCGTTGAAGCATGTCCCACCACCAAGTGCGAACAAAAACATCGCGCCAATCGCTAACCACCATGGGCCCTATCGGGGCAAAGTAGGGTGTTCCAAAGGAGCGCAAAGAACAGAGGTGAACCAACAGCAGTAGCAATCCCAATTGGATACCAAATAAACCTAGAGTTGCACCCAACCCTATAAACATAAATAACTGTAACCGTCCAGCAATTCCCAGGGGGAAAACTGGCACCGTAAAGGAAGCAATAGCGGTTAAAGCGACGATAATGATAACTGCCGGTGAAGCCAGACCAGCCCTGATAGCCGCCTCCCCCAGAATCAACGCACCCACAATACTAATGGCCGAACCGATGGCTCTAGGTAACCGAATCCCCGCTTCCCGTAGCATTTCAAAGGCCAGTTCCATGATTAATACCTCTGCCACCACCGGAAAAGGCACTCCCTGCCTAGCAGACGCAACCCTTAAAGCTAACCCGGTTGGAAACAGCTCATGATGAAAATTAGCCACGGCCACATAAACACCAGGTAATAAGATAGATATCCAGAAAGCAAATATACGTAAATTGCGTATAAACAGGACCACCGGAGCCCGTTCATAATAATCGTCGGGAGCCTGTAACATCTCCCACAGGTTAATCGGGGCCAATAGCACGAATGGCGTCCCGTCGGTGAAAATAGCCACCCTCCCTTCAAGCAGGGCAGCTGTCACCCAATCAGGTCGCTCTGTGCTCGCCATCAACGGAAACAGAGTAAAAGGTGTATCCTCGATAAATTCTTCTATGTACCCAGCCGCTAAGACTGCGTCAATGTCGATTCGCTGCAAACGAGAGCGTACTTCAGCTACCAGCTTGTCGTTAGTTAGCCCTTTGATATAGGCAAAAGCTACCTTTGTCCGGGTCAAATTACCGATAGTGAAACTCTCAATCCATAGATTCGGCGTCTTTAGCCGTCGGCGAATTAATGTAATATTAGTTCCAATGCTTTCAACAAAGCCTTCTCGGGAACCGCGAAGGGTCGCTTCCGCTTCGGGTTCCGTGATGGCTCGTGTCTCCGAGCTTTGCGCCCCACAATGTATAGCCTTATTTACACCGTGGATCAGAAGTGCCTTATGGCCGGAGGCCAGGTTTTCGCACAGTTGGTCGAAAGTGGACACTTCCATAATCTGAAGGTTCGTCATCAACCGATCTTTGATAGTCTGGTAAAAAACCGAGGACGAGGAAGGTGCAATCCCTACTTTGAGGCTATCGATAAGAATTACACGAAGCATATCCTTAATTATCTTTTCAGCCACCATACCTTGCAAAACCACCACAGCACCAGGGATTTGCCCCGGCCCTGCCTTAAACCGATGAATCGTAAGATCCATGCTGTTACCATAGAGGTCGGATATGGTTCTCAGATTAACTTCCAAATCAGTGGATAACTCAGCTTCTAGCCCTTTTTGCCGCTGGCTAATAGCCAAATTATCGCTTAAGGATAATACTTTTTTCTCACGGTTTTTGCTTGGACCAATCAAACGCCGCCATAAGCTCATGTGCTTCAATCGCTCCATTAGCCGTTATTACCATTGCCAATTAGGTTAACCGTTCCCGCGCAACTTTATGTAACCAGAAGCACCGCGCTACCACCACACGTAGGGGCCGCCTGTATCCGAAGGATGGACTCTGTGCCGGCCCGAACTATTACCACCACACGTAGGGGCCGGACTCTGTGCCGGCCCGAAAGGATACAGCGGGAAGTACCGGGCGGCCGCAGAGGGCCGCCCCTACACGCAGGCTAGGTGTACCCCATGTTAGAGGAGCTTGCAACATCATAAGGGGCCGCCCCACGCGCAAGCTAGGTGGTAAAGATCCCTCGCCGCGCTCAAAACTCCCATACACGTACCCGCCCGGTTAATGATGCGTTTCCTTTCATTTTAAGAAGGTGCCAAGCAACCAAAGAACTTTGAACAAGATCCCTCGCTGCGCTCGGGATGACACAACAGGGAGATTATCCCTAGTCCTAGCCTGTCATCTCGCACCCTTGCCATTTGTTATATCTCATATTCTCTTGCCCCAAATCCGTAGACTTTGGTTAGATTATTTTATCTTTTCTTTTTCCCCTCTGGATAAAATAATGTGGGGTTAAATAACTTCACTATTTACTTGAAGGAGGAAAAGAAGAGAAGGCGCTGCAAGTCCACACCCCAATTGTTATCATCCTGGGCTTTTGCCATTTCGCACCCCTCTCGTTATCAACCTGAGTCTCTTTCCTTGTCATCCCCAACCTTTCTCTGTCATCCCGAACCTTTCTCTGTCATCCCGAGCGCAGCGAGGGATCTTACCCCGTTACTTATTTGGAAAAACTAGTCGATGTATTATACTATAAACAGACCCTTTATCAGGGAAAATCAATGTGGAATACAAAGTTAGGGGGCCGTACCATGGAACAGTTCGCTCACAAATTAAGAAACTTCATTGCTTCTCAAGGAATTGAGGCCGAGCACCTGGTTTTCAATCAATCTTGCCACTCAGTGGAAGAAGCAGCCCGGGCCGTTCAGGCTCAGCCGGAAGACTTTGTAAAGAATATTTGCCTGATCGATAACGACGGCAACTTAATAGTGGCTATTGTAAAAGGCGAAGACCGTGTTAGCACCAAGAGAGTAGGAAAAGCCCTGGGTATCGATCCCCCACAGGTAGCCACCCCTGATCAGATACTGACTAAGTCCGGTTATCCCTGTGGTGGGGTACCTTCCTTCAGCTACAACGCTCAATTTCTGATCGACCCTCGAGTATTAGAAAAAGACGTGGTGTACACTGGTGGCGGATCCGAGAACACCTTGGTCCGCATCGCCCCGGACAAGCTAGTAGCGGCCAATAATGGAAAAGTAGCAAGAATCCGTAAATAGACAACTTGCCCCGTACAACTACTGTGTGACTTGCACCCAGGTGACGCCACCGTCGGCAGTACTAAACAGTTTGCCCTCTGACACAGCCCAACCTTGCTCAGGAGAAATAAAGTGCAGCTGGCTTACGTCAGCTAACTTAAAATCAATGGCCTGCCAGGATTGACAGCCATCAGCGGTTACATTGAGCTTACTCCCATCCACAACAAAACCATGCTCACTATCTACAAAAGTCCATAACGGCTCATAATCGGTAGCCGGTACAGGAACTGTTGCCTCCCAGGTGTTACCTCCGTTACGCGTACGATAAAACACAATACAGCCGTTGTCGCTAAATGTAACCGGAAGGAATCCACTCTGGCTGTCGACGAATACCGGTGGCCACGATGGTGCTGATCCGCCCTCTGTATTATAGGTGGGGTCAACCGCTAATTCTATTGGGTACCAAGTTTGGCCACCATCTCTTGTACCGTACAGCCACACACCATCTCCATAAGAGAACCCTGTCAGCCAGGCCCTTTGGCTGTCGGCAGTTCCTAACCCAGTTTTTAGCCCACCTAAGGGCAAACCGCTGTCCGGCAAGCCGGCCTCTGGTTTATTTGGATTGCCACTAGCAGCCAGCTGCCACAACTGGCCGCCGTCTTGGGTAATATACACATCTACCCAGTTGGATCCGGCGGCTACACCGTAGCTAGTCACCAGCCAACCATGGTTGCTATCAGTAAAAGTAAGAGCTACTGGCCAGGGTGCCATGGCGCCCTCACGGGATTCAATACTGCATGTAGCCCAGTTTTTACCCCCATCGATGGTTCTTAGCACTTGTAGGTTAGGATCATCTTCCTTAAACAGGCCAATCCAACCGATACTATCATTTAAGAAAGCAGCTTTAACGTCACTGAACTCGGCAAAAGCATCCGGTGTAACATTTGTCCACTCCTGGCCACCATCGTCGGTCTTAAAAACAGATGATGACGTAATCACCCAACCCACGTCATTATCCACTAAGTATGCAGAAGAAATAGAACCGATTTCGGCCATATGAATCGGCTCGGTATCATCGTTCGCTTTAGCCACACAGCCGCTAACCAACAGACATAACCCAAGAATGATTACTTGTAATCGCACCAATTTCTTATTCACTTTACCCGCCTCCCGATAGTTTGCTTGGTCTCTAGAATGGTTAGACGAGAATACATGCCAAGAAGTTCCGTAAGATCTTTTGTAACTATTTAGAGGTTACCTGCACTGTCATCCTGAGCGATAGCAAAGGATCTGTGCCGCCGCCATAGATCATGTAGTTCCTTCGGGCAAAGCCCTCGGGATGACAACACAGAGGGGTTTCTCAGAAATGGCATGAAATGATTTTCTGCTAGATTCCTCGATTTATCGTAACTCTTAGTTGTTACAAATCCTTTAACAGTTACGACTTCCTCGCTGCAACTTCTATTCGCTCATTTCTCCTGCCTATTGAGAAACCACATCCCTTATGATAAACTTAGGTAGAACTTATTTCAGTGCCGAGAAGGCGGAGGTACTAAGACATGCGCATGGTGACTGGTAACTAACTGTAATTTTATAGGAGCGGTCCCAAAGAACCGCAACAGTTAAGCCGGTCCCGCCGACGGGCGCTTCTTAGTGTTCTCTTTTGCCGTAATATAAGTTGAAAATGAAAAGTTTCTTATTGTCATCCAGCCTGCCCAGAGCGAAGCGGAGGGAGCGAAACGTAGGAAGCAGAGCGTAAGTTCTTTACGTCATTGAAACACAGATTCCTCAACTTCGTTTCGAAATTCCCATGCATTACCGCACCACGATAAACGAAGCGTTTTCTGTCATTCCGACAGAGCGAAGCGACTGAGGAATCTTAAACTAGATCCCGCGCTTCGCGGGATGACAAATGTAGAGACTCATAGCGATGACAAAGGTAGGAGCTTTCATAGCAACGACAGGTGAAGAAGCCATCGTTCTTCGATGGTCTGGGACTATCCCCTCGTACGCATTACTAACCATGCATGTAACTCAGAACACTAGGCCACGGGCTTACAACCCCCGTGGCTTTCTTGTGCCCTGGCGGGGGTGCAGCTGGCAAAAAGGAGGCATCCCATGATTATTCTGCATGTTAACGAAGTCTCTAAAGACTTTGGCAGAGTTTCTGTTCTATCTAAAGTTACATTTGAGCTAAAAGCTGGCGAAAAGGTAGCCTTGATTGGGGCTAACGGCTGCGGTAAAAGCACCTTAATGAAAATTTTAGCGGGGGAGCTAACAGCCGACGGCGGTATAATCAATTGGGCTCATAACGGCCTTTCTCTGGAATATCTCAGTCAAGAAGATCGCTTTGATCCCCGGATACCCCTAGGAGACCAGCTAGGCCCCATTGCACCACGGCTCCTAGCTCAGTGTAAGATTCACCGCGAACTACTAAGGCGCCCTGCAGGTACCCTGTCCGGAGGCGAAAAAACCCGCGCCGCTTTAGCGCGAGCCTTGGCGAACAAGCCACAAGTATTACTCTTGGATGAACCCACTAACCATTTAGATCAAGAAGGTCTTAAGTGGCTAGAAAACGTTTTGGTTCAATATCGAGGAACAGTGCTTTTGGTTAGCCACGATCGCTATTTCTTGGATAAAATTGTTGACCGAATTCTAGAAATGGAACACGGTCAGGTGCGAAGCTACCCTGGCAACTACGCCACTTATGCCCAGCAAAAACGAGCCGAACAGGAACGCGCCCAGGATGAGTATCGGCATTATGTAAAAGAGAAGAAGCGACTGGAAGAGTCCATTAGACGTCAAACCCAGTGGGCAACAGCAGCCCATAATATGCACAAGAAATTACCGCGAGAGCTTAAGGCGGCAAAATACTATTATCGAAGCAAAGCCAAAGCCCATATGCGAACAGCCAAAGTGATGGAGCAACGGTTAGAGAAAATAAAGAAAGAAAAGCCACGGGACGCTGCCACCATTAGCTTGAATCTCAATGACGCAAACAAAGTGGGACGAAATCTTATCCTGGTTGAAAACTTGGGCTTTAGCTACGATGAAAAGCGCTGGCTGTTTCGCCATACCGATTTTTTTGTGCAGCGAGGAGATCGCGTTGCCCTTATCGGACCCAATGGCTCAGGCAAAACCACCCTCCTTCAACTTCTTCTTGGACAACTAGACCCTACCGAGGGAACAGTCTACCGAGCTCCGGTAAAAACCTCCTACGTAACACAAGAGCTAGAGCATTTAGATCCCGTAAAAACAGTGCTGGAGGAAACCGCCGGTGGCAACCGGGCCCCGGATCAAGCATACGTCCGCACTCTGTTAGGCTGCCTACTCTTTTCCAGTGACAACGTGTATAAAAAAGTAGACGCTCTATCGGGAGGAGAAAAAGTACGCCTGGCCATCGCCAAGATTCTCCTTAGCTCCCCCGACCTATTAGTATTGGACGAGCCCACCAATGGGCTGGATATCCCCTCTCGTGAACGGATCGAAGACGCTCTAGAATCCTACACCGGTACCTTGATCGTAGTCTCTCACGATCGCTATCTTCTAAAGCGCCTCGCCAACAGAGTGTTTGCCTTAGAAGGCGGTCAACTAGAAACCTTTTCTGGAAACTATGACGAGTTTCAGCAGCGGAAAACTAGAGCTGAGAAAACAGACA
>JBMNSQ010000073.1:0-8925 GCA_050945275.1 bacterium
ATTGTATTCTTAGCCTGTTGTGGTATACTGAGAACAACATTTGCCCAAACAGTAACTAGTGCTATTTTTGGAAGGAGGAAATCTTTAATGAGCTTTAGCATCAACAATCAAGTAACGTGGGTAGGGAAAATTGATTGGGAACTAAAACGATTCCATGGCGATGAGTATTCGGTTCATAAGGGGTCGTCATACAATTCCTACTTAATTAGGGATGAAAAAACAGTCCTTATCGATACTGTGTGGCAGCCATATGCCAAGGAATTTGTTGGCAACTTGAAAAAAATAATCGACCTTAATGAGATTGATTACATTGTAGCCAACCATGCGGAAATTGACCACAGTGGTGCGTTGCCAGAGCTGCTACGGGAAATCCCTGATACTCCTATATATTGTAGCACAAATGGAGTAAAATCCCTTCGCGGTCATTTCCATGAGGACTGGAACTTTGTTCCCGTAAAAACAGGAGATACTTTAGACATCGGAAAAAATAA
The DNA here is from genome assembly GCA_050945275.1 of bacterium. Lineage (GTDB taxonomy): Bacteria > Bacillota > DTU030 > DUMP01 > DUMP01 > JAAYWY01. Next base: position 492 of record JBMNSQ010000073.1, read on the forward strand.
ACTGGTGTTTATAGAAGCCAGAATGCTTCATTGGCCGGACAGTATGTTTACCTACATGGCCGGAGATAATATCCTCTTTAGCAATGATGCCTTCGGTCAACATTACGCTGCTGAATATATGTACAACGATCTAGTTGAGCAAGCGGAACTTTACACCGAAGCCATTAAGTATTACGCCAATATCCTCAATCCCTTTAGCCCACTGGTCAAAAAGAAAATCGATGAGCTACTGGCCATGAACGTTCCAGTAAACATGATCTGTCCCAGTCATGGTGTTATTTGGCGGAGTGACCCCCTACAGATTGTCCGCCAGTACCAGAAGTGGTGCGACGCATACCAAGAGAATCAAATAACAATCATCTATGACACCATGTGGAATGGAACGAGACGAATGGCCGAAGCAATTGCCAGCGGAATAAAAGAAGCTGACGGTAAAACCAACTTGAAATTATACAATGCAGCCAAGACAGACAAGAACGACCTGCTCACAGAGGTTTTCAAGTCTAAAGCTATCTTAGTAGGCTCTCCTACCGTTAACCGCAGCTACCTGTCCTCTCTAGCCGTTTTATTGGACATGGCTAAAGGTCTGGCTTTCAAACAAAAGAAAGCAGCCGCCTTTGGCACTTACGGCTGGAGTGGAGAATCGGCAAAACTACTCACAGAACAGCTGATAGACGCCGGATTTGAGATTGTTCAAGATGGGATTAGAGAAACTTGGAATCCAGACAATGAGGCCTTAGCACGATGCCAGGAATTCGGTCGCCAGTTTGTTTCTAGCCTATAGGAAAAAGATATGGCACAAAAAAAGATAGTGGTAATTGGCGGTGGTGCCGCCGGACTAATGGCCGCACTCACTGCCTCTCGCTTAGGTGCCGAGGTAACGTTGCTGGAGAAAAACCCTCGCGTGGGAAAAAAACTATTGGCGACCGGTAATGGACGCTGTAATTTTACCAACATGGATCTTAATCTAGGGCATTTTCACGGAAAGAATCCGCAATTTGCACAAGCGGCGCTTAATCGATTAACGGGCCCCCAAACAATAGAGTTCTTTCGCCAGTTAGGTATAGAACCAAAAGAAGAGGAAGCAGGGAAAGTATTCCCTGCTTCTGGACAAGCCTCCAGTATTTTAGATGTGCTGCGTTACCAATTAAAACGAGAAAGAGTAGCCGTAATCACTGACACGAGCGCAAAATCCGTGATGAAAAATGGACCGAACTTTAATATTCGCACCACTGCCGGCTCCTTTGAAGCCCAAGCAGTAATTGTAGCTACCGGCGGCAAAGCCGGTCCTCAGTTTGGCTGCAGCGGTGATGGTTACACTCTGGCCGCATCTTTCGGCCACCGACTTGTTAAGCCATTCCCGGGTTTAGTTCAGCTACGTCTGGATGCTCCGTTTCTCAAAACTATCGCCGGCGTAAAATTCGTGGGTCAAGCCAGTGTCTACCAAGACGCCAAGCTTCTGAACCAAGCAGAGGGGGATATTCTTTTTGCTAATTACGGTGTTTCCGGCCCGCCAATTTTAGCCCTTAGCCGCAGCGCTGGAGAAATTATGGCGCAAAATCAAAAAGCCCGGCTTAAAGTAAGCTTGCTGCCAAAACAGTCGGCACATAAAGTGGAGCAATATCTAAAGCAACGCTTTAGCGAGCAGGGTGCTAAGACAGCCGAATTTAGTTTAGTGGGCTTTATCCATAAACGACTTATACGTGTCCTTTTAAAAGAAGCAGGAATTGACCCTAATATCCAAGCTATCTACATCAATTCCAAGCAGGTAGCGACACTGGCCAGACTTCTCACCAGTTGGACCTTTACCATAACTGGCACCAACGGGTGGACAGCCGCCCAAGTTACCGCTGGTGGATTGGATGTCCGAGACATAGACACCCAAACACTTGGTTCGCGTCTTGTTCCGGGACTGTATTTCGCGGGGGAAATTATCGACATTGACGGAGATTGCGGTGGTTATAACCTACAATGGGCCTGGTCTTCCGGTTTTACCGCCGCCCTAGCAGCTGCAGACCGGCTAGATCCCTAGTTGTTTGGCTTACACTCTCCCAAACCTCATCTAACTGTCTACAGTTGGATAATACTATCTCCACGACTTTTTTGTCTAAAGCACCACCCACCACTTGCTGTTGTAGAACTTTGTTAATGTCTGGCCAGGTCATTTGTGGCCGGTAGGGCCGTTCCTCGCGCAAAGCAGTACACAAGTCGGCTACTGCCACTATGCGAGATCCCAACGACAATTCGGTTGCCTGTTTTTGAAAAGGATAACCGCTACCGTTGAGTCGCTCATGATGAAAAGCCGCCCACTCAGCAACAGGTGAATCCTCTAATACAGGTTTAAGTAGCCAGTAAGTATAGTAGGTATGTTGTTTTATAAGATTAAATTCCGCCTTAGTTAGTTTGCCTTTCTTCTCCAAAATATCTTCAGGGACAGCAACCTTACCTAAATCGTGAAGCAAACCAGCGACGGTTAACAAGTGACATTTGTCACCGTTAAACCCTAGCTCCTGTCCTAAAATAGCAGCACACATGGCCACACCTTGTGAATGACCGTAAGTAAAAGAACTTTTGGCGTCCACCACCCATGCAAATACTTGCGCCAAATCTACTAAAGTAACTTCCTCTCGGCTGTTTTTGTGCGGTAACAGACCCTCTAATCTACCTTGTAACCAAGGAGCTACTAAGTCCAACCATATGCTGTCGCGTTGCATTATCCGGTACAAAAGATCTACGAGATCAGGGTCAAACTCTTCACCAGCCTGGGATTGTATCTCCCTCATAATCTGATCACGCTGCTGTAAAATAGGTATACCCGGCTGAATAAGCACATCCACTCTATCTACCAGATGAATAATCCTGCTTCTTAGTGGGATGCGACTTTTTTCTAAACCAGATGGGTTGCCCCCACTCCAACGATCATGGTGTAACAGGATATCATCAGCTGCTGTACCAAAGGCCTGTACACCGTCGGCAAACCGAAAGCCTCTCAAACAGTGCTCATAACGTGTTTCATTCTCTATTTCAAATCTAAGTAAGATGTTTTTTTCTTTCCATGTAACTGCACCAGCATCATGGACAATAGCCGTTTTAAAAAGTTGCATTAATTCTTGGTCGTTAAGGCCAACCTGTGCCCCAATAATTTGAGCCAAATATGCCACACGCATGTGGTGATGCAGCAATCCTGTATATGTAAAATCTAAACCGCGAGATGCGCTAAGCAAAAAATTAACCAGGTCAACTTTAACCATATTCAAAACCCCTGCCTCGTCAGTCTTCCCCAAGCTATTATGACCAGTTCATGATATCGTCCCTATAACAAGCTGCCTGGGAATATACCCCAGGCAGCTTAATACTTTCGGCTTGTAAAAGGTTCTCTAGTAATTTTCAGCTAGTGGTTCATAGAAGGAGCGCGGGTGGACACAAGCTGGGCATACTTCAGGCGGCTCTGTACCTTCATGGATATAACCACAATTGCGGCAACGCCACTTAATAGGGGTATCGCGCCTAAATACAGTATTGTTTTTCACGCGATCAAGTAGTTTGCGAAACCGCTCTTCGTGGGCCTCTTCCACCTCAGCCACTTCTTCCATCAAAGTGGCAATTTCGGTGAACCCTTCTTCACGGGCTGTCTTGGCAAAATCTTTGTACATTGTGGTCCACTCATAGTTTTCACCGTCAATGGCCGCTTGTAAATTATCAGCTGTATCACCGATTAAACCAAGCTTCTTTGCCCACATCTTGGCATGTTCCTTTTCATTATCTGCTGTCTCAAGAAAGATAGCCGCGATCTGTTCAAACCCAGCTTTTTTAGCCACCGACGCAAAATAAGTGTACTTGTTTCTGGCCTCTGATTCACCAGCAAAAGCAGCCAATAAATTTTTCTCTGTTTGAGTACCTTTTAAGTTCTTCATTTCCTCGCCTCCTTAAATTATGGATATGATTATTGTACCTTATTTGTATTGTATATACTCTATTCTTCACAGATGGTAATAGTTCCTTCTTTTATCACTAAATCTTTTGATCTTTTTCCTGCGCCAAACCAACTCTGTCTGCAGTAAGTAAAAGAAGCCCGGGTAACCCGGGCTCTTGCTCTACTTTATTTCTACCTCGGCACCGACTTCCTCGAGTTTTGCCTTTACCGCTTCGGCTTCTTCCTTGGATACCTTTTCCTTGACTGCCTTAGGAGCACTATCTACCAGATCCTTGGCATCCTTCAGACCTAGACTGGTCAACTCACGCACCGCTTTGATCACCTGGATCTTCTTGGCGCCAGCGGACTTAATAATAACGTCAAACTCTGTCTGTTCGTCTTCCTCAGGGGCAGCGGCGGCGCCGGCAACCGGAGCCGCAACTGCCATTGGAGCTGCTGCCGAAACACCAAACTCCTCTTCCAAAGCCTTTACTAGTTCCGAAAGCTCCAGTACACTCATGCCTTTAATAACTTCAATGATTTCTTCCTTTGTCATGTTAGTCCCTCCTTAAATTATAAAGCAAGTTTGGCCATTAGCTGGCCTCTTTTTCCTTTTCCTCGCGAATGGAATTTAGTGCGTAAACCAGGTTTCTTTGTGGACCGCTTAAAACAGTAGCTAAGCCACGAATCGGTCCCATGAGTACTCCGAGCAACTGTGCCACCAGCACTTCGTACGGCGGCAGCTCTGCGAGCTCCTTAACACCGTCAGCATTTATGACCTTATTCTCAAGCACTGCTCCTTTAATCTTAAGGGCCTTGAAACTCTTGGCAAACTCGGTCAATATCTTCGCTGGAGCTACCGGATCTTCATAAGCAAACGCGAGAGCTGTTGGGCCGATTAAGTAAGGGTCTAACTCTTCACCCAACAGTTCGCTGGCTGCTAACCGGGTAAGGGTATTTTTTGCCACGCGATACTCTAAATTAGCTTCCCGCATCCTTTTTCTCAGTTCTGTAATCTCGGCCACGGTAAGTCCCCGGTAGTCAGTCAAAATTACTGATTGCGCTCGGCTAAATTTATCTTTTAGCTCTACTACTGTTGCTTCTTTCTCAGGTCGTGCCATGTCGTCACCTCCCTCCAGCAACCAAAAAAGGAGCCGCCTAGCCATAGACTGCCGGCCCCTTTAACAATCTCGCTCAGGGACTTTTACCTCGGCAGGCGGCGCAGCCTTTAAGCATAAGCACCTGCTGTCTACGGCTTGTTCTTATTACATTATTACCTTTATCTTTAGGCCAATTCGGCTAAAGGTTTCACATGGTTGATCTTGATACCAGGCCCCATGGTGGAAGAGATGGCGACGCTTCGCACATATTGGCCCTTGGCCGCTGCCGGTTTGGCACGCAAAATAGCATCCACCAGTGCATTATAGTTTTCCGCTAACTTCTCAAACTCAAAGGAAACTCGCCCGATGGGCACGTGCACAATACTGGTCTTGTCAACCCTGTATTCCACTTTACCGCCTTGGATGTCCTTTACGGCCTGGCCTACATCCATGGTGACAGTACCTGCTTTAGGGTTTGGCATAAGCCCTCTCGGGCCTAAGATACGACCTAGTCTCCCAACTACCCCCATCATGTCTGGGGTAGCTACGGCAACATCAAAGTCTGTCCATCCCGCTTGAACCTTCTCAGCGATGTCCTCTGCGCCTACCATATAGGCTCCGGCTTCTTCGGCTTCTTTTGCCTTCTCGCCCTTAGCAAATACAACGACACGAACTTTTTTGCCGGTACCGTTCGGAAGGACAACGGCTCCTCTTACCTGTTGATCTGCTCGCCTGGGATCGATGCCTAAGCGGATCGATACTTCGACTGTCTCATCAAACTTAGCTGTTGGCAATTCCTTTAGCAATTTGAGTGCTTCTGCAGCTTCGTACAAGTGTTCGCGATCGATCTTAGCCATGGCTTCCCGATAGCGTTTGCCCTTTTTCATCTTTTATTCCTCCTTGTGGTACAAACGGATTGCTCCTCCCACCAAAAGCTCCTACTTTACGACTTCAATGCCCATACTGCGAGCGGTGCCACTAACCATCCGCATGGCCGCTTCCACGCTGGCGGCGTTAAGGTCCTGCATCTTTAACTGAGCAATCTCGCGCACTTTGGCCTCGCTAATCTTTCCTACCTTTTTCTTATTAGGCTCACCAGAACCTAATTCGATACCAACGGCCTTCTTTATTAGCACAGCCGCTGGCGGGGTCTTGCACACGAACGTAAATGAACGGTCCTCAAAAATAGTGATTTCTGCCGGAATAATCATGCCCGCTTCGTTAGCCGTGCGAGCATTAAACTCCTTTACGAAAGCCATAATGTTTACGCCGTGTTGGCCAAGCGCCGGACCTACCGGTGGCGCTGGGGTGGCCTTGCCGGCGGGAATTTGTAGTTTAACTATGGCTGCAACTTTTTTCGCCACCTAGCTACACCTCCTTGAACTAAATCTTTTCGATTTGTAGAAAGTCTACTTCCAAGGGTGTATCACGGCCAAACAACGAAATGTGTACTCGTACCTTAGATCTGTCGAGCAAAACTTCATCGACAGTGCCGATAAAGCCTTCAAATGGCCCATCCACAAGGCGGACGTTTTGGCCACGAGCTAGATCCACACGAGGTCTGGCCTCTTCAATGCCCATTTGGCGCAGAATAGCCTGCGCTTCATGCTCCCGAAGCGGGATTGGTTTTGATCCTGGTCCAACAAAACCGGTAACTCCGGGAGTGTTGCGAACTACATACCAGGAATCATCACCCATATGCATCTCCACCAAGACATATCCCGGGAAGACTTTCTTTTTAGTAGTTTTCTTCTTGCCGTCTTTAATCTCGATCTGGTCTTCCATTGGTACAAGCACACGAAAGATCTTGTCTTGCATGCCCATGGAATCAACCCTTTTTTCGAGATTGGTCTTTACCTTGTTCTCGTACCCAGAGTACGTGTGTACCACATACCAATGCCTTTCTTCGCTTCGGGAACTAGCCAACAAGAAACCCCACCCTCCGAAGCCAGCTACCTAATCATCAAAATTAGCAGCCGGGAAATAGCAGAGTCCACCACCCATATTAAGAGTGAAATAACAAGTACTGACACCACTACTACGCCGGTATAAGTAATAACCTCCGGCCTACTGGGCCAGATTACTTTACCTAACTCAGCACGAACTTCACGAAAGAAACGGGCCACACGCTGGCCCCACGAGCCTATTTTACCTTTAGCAGCTTCTGCCATTCCCTCACATCCTCCAGGACCGCAAAGCGGTCTGCTACTTGTTCTCTTTGTGCATCGTATGATGCTTGCAGAAGGGACAATACTTCTTAAGCTCCATCCGATTGGTCATTGTCTTTTTATTCTTGCTGGTAGTATAGTTGCGCTGCTTACAATCAGAGCAAGCTAATGTTACTGTCACGCGCACGGCTCGCACCTCCCAGGACTGGCCTCTATTCACCAACTTACTGTATCATAGGTGAATAAACGTTGTCAACGTGTTTCTTACTCCAAGATCTCAGCTACAACGCCAGCTCCCACCGTACGCCCACCTTCGCGGATGGCAAAGCGCAGTCCCTGCTCAATGGCAATGGGGGTAATGAGTTCCACATCCATAACAATGTTGTCACCAGGCATAACCATCTCTACGCCCTCAGGTAGGTTAATGGTGCCGGTAACGTCGGTGGTTCTAAGATATAGCTGCGGCCGGTAGCCATTGAAGAACGGTGTATGACGTCCGCCCTCTTCTTTAGTTAAAACGTAAACCTGGCCTTTGAACTTGGTATGGGGAAGAATGCTGCCTGGTTTCGCTAGCACTTGGCCGCGCTCCACGTCTTCTCTGTTTACGCCACGAAGAAGTACTCCGATATTGTCACCGGCAACACCTTCGTCCAAGGTCTTTCTGAACATCTCGACTCCGGTAACAACAACTTTTCTTCTCTCGTCGGTTAGGCCAACGATCTCTACTTCTTCACCGGTTTTTATAACACCGCGATCTACACGACCGGTAACCACGGTGCCTCGTCCGGTGATGGTAAAGACGTCTTCAATGGGCATGAGGAATGGTTTGTCGGTATCGCGCTCGGGAGTGGGAATGTAGCTGTCTACCTCGGCCATTAGCTTCCAGATAGCGCCGCACCACTTGCAGTCTTCTTTGCCGCAACCACACTCTAGAGCCTTTAGGGCTGAACCGGATACGATGGGAATATCGTCGCCGGGGAACTCGTACTCGGATAGGAGATCGCGAACTTCCATCTCTACCAGTTCCATCAGCTCGTCATCGTCCACTTGGTCGGCTTTGTTCAAAAATACTACGATATAGGGCACTCCTACCTGGCGGGCTAAGAGAATATGCTCTCTCGTCTGAGGCATGGGGCCGTCAGCAGCCGACACTACTAAAATAGCTCCGTCCATCTGAGCGGCACCGGTGATCATGTTCTTGACGTAGTCGGCGTGACCGGGGCAGTCTACGTGGGCGTAGTGCCGGTTGGCGG
>JBMNSQ010000074.1:0-8830 GCA_050945275.1 bacterium
CGGCGACGAAGCACTGGTTAAAGTGGGTCAGGCTATTGCTGGTTCAATTCGAGGCACAGACGTTGCGGCCAGGTATGGAGGAGATGAGTTCGCGGTGATTTTGCCCAAGACCACCGTAAACCAGGCCCGGACTGTGGCCCAAAGAATTAGGGAGGCTATCCGGCGCTCTTTTGTCGGCGCTGGCGGCCGAGGGCAACTGCTCACTGTAAGTTTGGGCGTAGCTATATATCCAATGGACGGAGAAAACAAGCAGCAGCTTCTGACCTATGCCGACCAAGCACTATATCAGTCCAAGCGAGCCGGAAGAAACAAGGTCTCAGGGCGACTATCACCTAAAAACACCGTGCCCGGTCCGGACCTTATTAAGGCTACAGCCGAAGCCGAGCGCGATTTCCTAATGAAACAAGTGGAAGATGCTTATCTAGCCACCGTTTATACATTAGCGGCCGCCATCAACGCTCGCGATAACTATACATACGAGCATTCGGAAATGGTTACCTGCTACGCTGTCAGCCTGGCCGATACTTTAGGGCTATCGGAAGAACAAAAAAAGATCATCCATCATGCAGCTATGTTACATGACATTGGTAAAATCGGCGTACCTGAATATATTTTGAACAAGCCGGGGCCGCTCACAGCAGGCGAGCGAGAGATTATAGAAAACCATGTCCATATTGCCGATGCTATCATTGGCCAAATGCCATATTTACGTGGTTTGGCACCTATTATTAGACATCATCATGAGCGCTATGACGGTCAGGGTTATCCCAACCGGCTGCAGGGCGAAAAGATCCCGTTAGAGTCGCGGATTTTAGCCATCGCTGATGCTTTCCATGCCATGACCAGCAACCGACCCTATCGAAATGCCTTGAGCAAGGAAGAAGCCCAGCACCAACTCTTTCTGCTCGCAGGACAACAGTTTGATCCTGCGCTTGTCCCGATGTTTCTAGGAGTCTTGCAGTCTCAAAAGCAAGAGCAATGTCCGAACCAGGTTGGGGCGCTAATTGTATAAGTTTCTTGTAAGGGGTGTCTCCTTCGACTATAATCAATCTAGTTAGTCGTGGAGGAGGGCAACTGGTGCAAAAGCTATATAACGGAAAAACCAAGGACGTGTTTCTAAGAGACGACGGCAACATACTCCTAGTGTTTAAAGATGCTGTTACTGGGGCGAACGGGAAAATCGATCCCGGTGCTAATGAAGTTGTCGGGGAGATGGCCGGTAAAGGAAACGCATCCCTCAACCTTACTGTTTACTTTTTTGATTTACTTGGACAAGCAGGGTTATTAACACATTTCATATCTACTGGGCCTGATCCCTGCAGCCTTATAGTAAAGAAAGCACGTTCCTTTGATTTAGAGGTTATTTGCCGGGAAAAAGCGTACGGTAGCTTTGTCCGGCGCTACGGTAAGTGGGTTAAGGAAGGGGCTTCACTACCGTCACTAATTGAATTTACCTTGAAAGACGATGAGCGCAAAGACCCCTTAATCACAGAAGATGCTTTGGCAGCGCTAAATATTTTGTCGGCTGACATAATCGCTACCATTAAAACAACCGCTCAGCAGGCCACTGCTATCATCAAAGCTGACTTAGCTAAATATGGACTAGAGCTACTGGACATAAAGTACGAATTCGGTGAAGTGGACGGCCAGACAGTTATTATCGACGAGGTCTCCGGCGACAGCATGCGGGTAATGAAAGACGGCAAAATCCTGTTGCCGGATGAAGTATATGAGGCCATGCAGTGATCCGGGCAGCCACAGAAGGCTGCCTCTACATAAGGCCGTAACACGTTGTAACCAATCTACTTTAGCCCAGAAAGCTTCGCTGGTACGGGCTGCTCTCTAGAATACTTCCTTATGTATATTCTCCACTGAAAAACGTCCGTCTTTGCCCAAAAAATCCAAAACGCGATCTAGTTGCCGGTTAACATGATCCGTGCTATTGGCAACGCAGGCTATCCCGATTACAGCCCACCGGTGGTCGTCTTGCCGATCAACTTCGGCTACGGATGTATTAAACCGATGCCGTAGGCGGGCAATAATGCTCCTTATGATTTGCCTTTTTTCTTTTAGCGAAAAAACATCCCCTAAGTAAATCTCTACAGTGATTGTGCCTGTAATCATGTCGTTCCTCCCTTGTCCACTGATTCTTATGCCCTAATAAAAATCCCCGCTACACAAGCGGGGCCACCTAACAAACCAGAACCTATTCTTTTTAGGCAAATAATATCAGAGCTATAAACACCAAGTCCTCGTTACCATTATTGGCGATGGAATGTGACTCTCCATCACGAGTCAGAACCACATCTCCAGCGCTTACAGCCACCTCTGTCCCATTGTCATTCACCAAGCCACACCCGCTAAGTATGTAATACGTTTCCGAATCCCCCACATGTTGATGCAATCCCACCGAAGCTCCAGGAGGAAGAGTTATTTGAGCAAACATTTTCCCTTTTCCATTGAGTTCATCCCGACTGCTTTCCAAAATATGAACTATTTGGGCCTGACCTTGACCGTCTCGTAAGTTAACACCTATTTCCTTTCGCATTTCCTCAGCCCGTCTTAGCATCTGATATCCTCCATCTCCTTGATGATAATAACAGAATTCTACGTCAAGGGTCTAAAACCTTCTTGTAATCAAGTTTGGGCATCCGTTGAGCGCCAAAATGCCTGTCAAGCCCCAATTTAGGCGAAACAAAAACCCCGCAAACCGTTGCGAGGCCTAACTTTCTATTGGAGCCGATGAAGGGATTTGAACCCCCGACCGGTGCATTACGAATGCACTGCTCTACCCCTGAGCTACATCGGCTCATTTAGTGCGAAACTAAAGGCACGCCATCAACGTGCTGTCTATATTATACTTACTTTGATTGTGCTGTGCAAGCATATCCTTCATACCAGCCCTCTCACCGGGAACCGGGCAACTGCAGAGAGTTGCCCCTACAACGGGGGCTGGGAGCACCTGGAGGGCCCCGGTCTCTGTACTAGCTCGCGCACTGAGAATCAAAAGACAATCTGCAGAACCATCATGGCCAAAATCCCACCAAAGAGGATTCCCAAAAGCGGTATGCGCAGCAAACCCAATACCACACAAATTAGGCCGGCCAGGGCCCCTACCAAAGGGTTTTCGTTAACGGTGAGAATACCGGGAAAAATAAGGGCCCCTAACATGGCATAAGGTATGTTTTCTAAAAAACGACGCAACCTGGGTGCAATAGTGACCCGTTTTAGTACAGTCATAGGTAGCATTCGCGGAATATAAGTCACAACACCCATCCCAACAACAAGTGCAATATAGCTCTTCAAGACAACGCCTCCTCCACCGGCTTATTCTCCTCTTTTGTGAATTCATCTTCAGACAGGAAAGCTCCTACAGCTGCTCCGGCTAAAGCAGCCATAATAAGTGCCCACCCCTGTTCTAACCAGTACTGAAAAAACCAGTTCAGGACTGCACCGGTAACGGCAACAGTAGCCACTTTTATCGAGGTACGCGATGCCGGTATCAACAGGCCGATAAACATAGCATATAAGGCCACACCCATGCTCTGCTGAACAAATTCCGGTAACAAGGCTCCGGTCATAGTACCTATTACTGTACCTCCCACCCAACTAGCATAGCCCAAGAGATTCAGTCCACATAAAAACGAAACTGGAAGCTTGGAACGTTTGTCCAATGAGGCCACAGCAAAAGACTCATCGGTTATGCCGAAAGAAAGGAGTGCTAAGGTCAAAGCGGAGGCCTCTTTAATCCGCAAACTAAGTGAGGCGCTCATAAGTAAGTGGCGCAGATTGACAATGAAGACTGTAATCACGATTCCAAGGAGAGAGGCTCCCGCTGCTAGCATTTGCACAGCAATGAACTGGCTAGCGCCAGCAAAAACTACTATGGACATTAAAATAATTTCTCCAGGAGACAATCCCGCGTTGGCAGCCATCAGGCCAAACGCCACAGCAATTGGTACGTAGCCAATACCCACAGGAACTCCTGCCTTAAGGCCAGCAATGAAATGATCTGAAAATTGCTTTGAGTACGAAGCAGATTTCAACTTAATTCTCCTTTAAAATTAAGAGTTTTGGTTAGCCTAGGCTAACACATACCGTCATAAATTGCAGCTCACGCGCCAAAAAATTTTATTATTGTGCTATTATATCACGTCTACGGTAATTTGGAAGATAAAACAGGCCGATGTATATAGCAAGCAGGTTACGAATCGAGTCTATTTGTGGTGGTGGCATAATGCATCTTAACTTTATCTCATCTGTATCAACCTTGGGAACTGCTCCTTCACTACAAACACTTCCCTTGCAGCCTGGACAGGTGCTTCCGGCATCATTGCTAACAGCCGATGATGGAAAGAGCAACCTGTTGTTACAAGGGCGCATATACACCGCCACCGGGGCATTGCCTGCTGAGCCCGGGGCATTTTGGGTCCAGGTACAAAAGGTGGAGCAAGAAAAAATAGAAATAAAGGTCCTATCCGCCTTATGCGGACAAGACCTTGATATTAAGCTCCTCGGTAAAGCTCTCAATGTCAAAGTTAATAAAGAGACTCAAGCTGTTATAAAACACCTACTACGCTGGCGTCTACCACTTAGTCGAGAACTGGTACAGGGATTTATCACCAGTACTAACAATGTTCCAACTGATAGTCGGCCTGCCGTCTGGGCCAGCCTTGCATTTATAAAGAGTCTTGCCCTAAATAAAGAACCCCAAAAAGTTAGTGCCGCTCTTAAATACATACTACGTCACCCTAAAGCAGCTCCTGAAGGTCAAGAGGCTATTAACCAAACACATCCGCTGTACCTGGACCAAGAGGTAGTACGTGCATTAGTATTTCAAGCGGGACAAAACGAAGGCGAGGTCTTTATTGTATCCCGCTACCAGGGTCAAGAAAGTCACCACGAGAACAATCAGATACGATCACTGATGATACGCCTTTCCACCGCTTTATGGGGCCAGATATGGATACAATTGACTATAAACGGCAATGAGCTAACAGCGAAAGTTGTGGCCGAAAATACTTCTTTCTTGAGCCTAGCTCAAGAAGCTGAACCGGAGCTCAAGAAGCGTTTTCGCGTAATCGGCTGGGAACTAGCAGCTATAACTACCTCCAAGCAAAAGATAACCAGCGTCGCTGAACTAATGGAACCGAGAGGACCAGATAATTATCGGCCACTGGATGCTTTAGTGTGATTCTAAGTACGACTTAAATTGGGGACAAAATATTAACCATAAAATAGGAGGTATCTTGGTGCAAAAGGAACATCCCGTGGCCGCTGCCTTGTCTTATGACCCACACAAAGATAACGCGCCTCGGGTGGTAGCCACCGGCAAAGGCTCTATTGCCAACCAGATCTTGAAACGGGCTGAGGAAGCTGGCGTACCCATTTACAAAAATGCCTCCCTGGCCTTGACGCTGACCGGGCTGGGGCTGGAAGAAGAAATACCATCGGAACTATACCAAATAGTAGCCGAAGTTATCGCTTGGGTATATGAATTGCAAACCCAAAGAGGCAGAGAGACAGACTCCAAGGGGTGAACAACATGAAAAACTTTATTGTAGCCCCAGATTCATTTAAGGGAACCATGACCGCTAGCGAAGTATGTTCTGTTATTGAAACTTCCATCTTAAAATACATTCCCGATGCACTAGTTAGGAAAATACCCATGGCCGATGGCGGCGAAGGCATGGTTGACGCTTATCTTAATATCTGTGGCGGAAAGCGAGTTAGAGCTACAGTTAGCGGCCCTTTTGGCTCCCCCATGGAGGTTTATTACGGCCTGTTGCCTAACAATACAGCGGTAATTGAAATGGCATCCTGTGCCGGCTTGCCACTGGTGGAAGAAAACAAGAATCCCATGTTAACTACCACCTATGGTGTCGGTGAGCTTATCCTTCACGCAGCAAACATGGGTGTGAAGAATATCATCCTGGGACTAGGCGGCAGTGCCACCAATGATTGTGGTCTTGGCATGGCGGCCGCACTGGGCTACCGCTTCTTGAACCAAGATAAGATGCCCGTCAAGCATATTGGCGGCAGCATGCTAGATGTGAGGTACATTGAACAGCCTAGCCACCTTCCGGCCGTTACCATTACAGCGGCCTGCGATGTGGATAACCCCCTATACGGGCCTACCGGCGCTGCCTATGTCTTTGGTAAACAAAAAGGAGCCAACGCAACAATGCTGGCTTCCTTGGATGAAGGCCTGAAAAACATGGCCAATATTATAGAACGAGATCTTGGTGTGACGATAAGAGACATGCCTGGTGCAGGGGCTGCTGGCGGCCTAGGTGCAGGCGTGGTGGTTTTTTCCGGCGGTTCGCTTAGCCCCGGCATTGAGCTGCTCCTTGACGCGGCAGATTTTGACGCCATGCTTAAAGACGCTGATCTAGTATTTACTGGTGAAGGCCGGATCGATGGGCAGAGCGCACACGGTAAGGTACCAGTAGGTGTCTCCCGCCGGGCTAAAAAGCATCATGTTCCTTGCATAGCATTGTGTGGATCTATTGGTGAAGGTACCGATGTGTTATATGATTACGGTATCAACGCCTTATTCTCGGCCGTTCGCGGGGTAACAGATTTGGAGGAAATTAAGAAAACCTGCCATGAAGACATGCGCCTGCTGGCTGAAAATGTAATAAGGACACTGCTTATAACTCCACAGTGTATTTTATCTTAATAAGGCAATAAAAAGGTCAAATAATAAAATAAAGAAGAGGGATCTCACATAACACCAGTGTCCATTGCGGAAACTTAAGCCCTACAAGGAGTGTGAGATCCCTCATGCTACTATTCGTCAAAGGTATATTCAACAGTCTGGTAGTGCTACAATCAGGCCAATTTCATGAAGTTGTAACTGAAACTCTAATAGTATCGTTCTTGACTTAGAAATAGCACCATGCCCTGTGCTGCCTGGGCTCTAGTAAGCGAGGCTGCTGGCCTAAAACTTTCCTGGCGATCCGGGTCCAGATTTTGCCCTAGATACAAGGCTACATAACCGGGATGCTTGATACTGCCCGCGTCTTTGGCTGGTACGTTCCAAATTCCTTCCAGAGAAGCAATGCGGTCTTGTTCCAACGCCCGTACCGTCCACACAGCTGCCTGCTCGCGGGTGATGGCAGCTACAGGATCGATTTTGTCTTCGTCTTTTAGAATCCTACGGCGGCGAGCCTGGTCTTCGTACTGCTTGTACCACGGGCCGCCTTCAACTTCGCCCCGCGGCTGATAACCGGTAGTGCGAAGGAGCATCACTAAATAAGCTGGCTGGGTAATGGTATCATCAGGATAAAACAAACCATCGGGGCTTCCTTGTACAATGTTCTTTGCCGTAAGTAGCGCCACCGCTTCGGCCGCAGGATGGCCTTCCAGGTCCACAAAGACTGCCTTCTCCCGGTCTGGCATCGGATTCCCTTGACTATCTAGAAAGGCTCCTGTTTTAGCGTCCACCATACGGCCGGACAAATCCCGTGACCGGACGTGGTAGAATAAGCCCACCTCAATCTCTTGTTCATCGGAAGAATACGGCTTAGCCTGAGGCACAGGCAAATACTCCAGCACCAACGGACTCTTACTAAATACCTTATCGTTAACCTCTTCCTGATTCATAATTCCCTCAGGAGTCGGGAAATCGTGGTCTGCCCACATCATATTGTAAGAGGTTATTTCCCCTGTTTCGGCACTGACTTCTAACCGAAAACCTTGCTGCGGGAATGGAATTTCGTTCGCGTACCGCACCCAATTAAACGAATAAGAACGCGGCTGTTCTTCTTCGCGTAGGGGAATGGCTTCCTCCCGCTCTATTTCCTCCAACTTACAATCTGCAAAGCGTTCCGGCTGATATTTAGCGATGAAGTCAGCTGCTATCTTTTGGGCCTGATCTTTTTTATATTTGATAGCTGGCTTCTTATCGCCATCGGCTGACCAACGATAGTGGTAATACTGGAGCAAATCGCCGGTACGAGCATCCACACTGGCACTTATGCTCTCGCCGCCTTTGTCCTTCTCCGTTAGATCCCAAGAAAAGTTCCATTGGCGCTGCTGTGTATATTCCCAGCTTTTACTTAAGTGAGCCCGCTCTAGCTTCATCTTGCTGGGAATCTTAAATACATCCTTGACTTTAGCAATGGCTTGATCTTGCGTCAGCAAGCTGGCCAATTCCGTTACTTCTGCTTGTTCGGCTGGAGACAGCTCGGGCGCTGCTGCATCGCGTGTAGCTTCTTTGGCCATACCACCCATGCCTGCCGGTCCGTACCAATAGTCACCGCCGGGTTTGACTTCGCCGGTCTTGGCGTCCACCATATAACTGGTAGTCCGGCTAAGATCATATACTAGTTTTAACGGTCGATCTTTGTTATTCTCAGGATTAGGACGAAAATATATAAGGCGCGGCGCTCCTTTGGTTAGGAACGCTTGTTCTGCCTCGTCGGAACCAATTATCTTGCCTGGCTGCGGAAAGTCAATATCCCTATCCCAATTGAAACGGTATGATGTTACTTTTAATGTATTAGCGTCTACTTCCACGCTAATGCTATTATTAGGGTAAGGATAACCATTTACCACTCGTTCAAACTGAAAGGTATAGCCAGTTATGGGACCGCCCCAAAACCGCTCCTCCTTTGGGAATTCGACTAATCGTGTCTGGGCAAAAAGAGGCTGAACTTTGGCTGCCACTTCCCGCGCTACTTTCTCCGCCTCAGCACGGCTGTATTTAGGTAAAGCCGCTTTAGGTGTCTGCTCATCCTCCCAACTGTACATGCTCAGTATATCGCCACTTTTCGCATCTACCGCTACATTGAGGTTGCCACGAACAGCACTATCAGAAGGGGGC
>JBMNSQ010000075.1:0-8738 GCA_050945275.1 bacterium
CAATAGTTTATGTACAGTGGGTTATAGCCAATTTACTTAGGTGTAGTGGCGAGGGAGTTTTGCCTCGCTACTACACCATGACTAATGTTTGCACCTATTTGAGAGACAGCTTTTCTTAGCTTTCACCCGACGAAAGTCCAGGGCGGTAACGCCTGAGAAGCGTTGCTATTTGAGTTTAAGTATGCTAAAATTACAAAGATATCAGGTGAACTACCTTGATGCGGTATGGGATAGATAGCCCTATACAAGTAAACGATGGGGGTGGTGAAAAGAATGCTGTACACAGTCTTATTGGTTCTCTTTATTGCTGCTTGCCTTAGTCTTATTTTGTTGGTTCTTTTACAGACAGGAAAGAGCACCGGCCTTTCCATTGGCGGTGGAGCGGAGTCGTTCTCGAGCAAAAAAAAGGGCCTGAATGAAAAGTTGGGGGTTTGGACCAAGTATGCGGCGGCAGCCTTCATGGTTTTGGCACTGCTTCTTACGGTCTTCTAGCTGAGGCGGGCACTTACCACGAAGGTAGGTGCTTTTTATTCTTAAGGAGGAGGGGTAGATAAAAGATGGAATTATTAACGGTTCTGGCTCCGTTGGCGGGGCTGCTAGCGTTGGCGTTTGCACTTTATTTTTCTGGTCGAGTGGGTAAGGCTGAACCTGGTACACCCAAGATGAGAGAGATAGCCGATGCCATCCATGAAGGAGCCATGGCTTTTCTCACTCGTGAGTATCGGGTATTGGCAGCTTTTGTGGTGGTCTTGTTTGTCGTATTGACTTTTGCTATCGACTTACCAACAGCTATTTGTTTCTTGTTTGGGGCCCTATGTTCGGCCGGAGCCGGTTTTATCGGTATGAGTGTAGCCACTCGGGCCAATGTTCGTACTGCTAATGCGGCCAAACGGGGACAAGGGCCGGCTCTCGACATTGCCTTTTCCGGCGGTGCTGTTATGGGCATGTCGGTGGTGGGTTTGGGCTTACTCGGATTGGGGGTCTTTTACATAATCTTCAAAGATCCCGACATCGTCAATGGCTTTGGCTTAGGTGCTAGCTCAATCGCCTTGTTTGCTCGGGCAGGAGGTGGCATTTATACCAAAGCCGCTGATGTAGGGGCGGACTTGGTTGGCAAAGTGGAGGCTGGCATCCCAGAGGACGATCCTAGAAATCCAGCCGTAATTGCTGATAACGTGGGGGACAACGTGGGAGATGTTGCCGGCATGGGAGCCGACTTGTTTGAATCCTATGTAGGATCTATTATTGCCGCCATGACGATTGGTGTCGTCACTTATGGATTTACCGGAGCGTTGTTACCGCTTTTGCTGGCGGCAGTAGGGATTGTAGCCAGTGTAATCGCCACCTTTTTTGTCAGGAGCGGTGAGGGTAGTAATGTCCAAGGAGCACTGCGTAACGGTACTTTTGGTAGTGCTGCGTTGGTCGCTATCGCCAGTTACTTTCTAACTACAGCCGTTCTTGGAGAAACAGGGCCGTTCTTGGCGGTGTTAGCTGGTTTAGCCGCCGGTGTTGGTATTGGTCTGGTGTCGGAATACTATACGTCGGCCGATTTCAAACCGACGCAAGGTATTGCTGAAGCTGCACAGACAGGGCCTGGAACTACTATTATCGCTGGTTTAGCGGTGGGTATGGCTAGTACCGGTTGGCCGATTGTCATGATTGCGGCGGCCATTTATGTGGCCAACAACTTTGCCGGTCTGTATGGTATTGCCTTAGCTGGTGTTGGCATGCTCTCTACTACTGGTATGACCGTATCGGTGGACGCTTATGGTCCAATTGCCGATAATGCTGGTGGAATAGCCGAAATGTCAGAACTAGATCCCCATGTGCGCGAGATTACTGATGCTTTAGATGCTGTAGGCAATACTACAGCCGCTATTGGTAAGGGTTTTGCCATTGGATCAGCGGCACTTACTGCCTTGGGTTTATTTGCTGCTTATGCTACCGCGGTGGGGCTGCAAGAAACCGGACTTAGCATTTTAGATGCGCGAGTGACAGTAGGTCTGTTTGTTGGAGGCGTTCTTCCTTATCTCTTTTCGTCTATGACTATGCAGGCAGTTGGTCGCGCTGCTTTTCATATGATCGAAGAAGTCAGGCGGCAGTTTAAAGAGATTCCTGGTATAATGGAAGGCAAAGCTCGTCCTGATTATGCTCGCTGTGTTGATATTAGTACGGCGGCCGCCCTAAGGGAAATGATCATCCCTGGTCTTATGGCGGTGGTTGTTCCCTTAGCTATCGGGCTGGTGCTGGGCAAAGAGGCCTTAGGTGGGCTTTTGGCGGGAGCATTGGTCACAGGAGTATTGGTGGCTATCCAAATGGCCAACTCCGGCGGAGCCTGGGATAATGCTAAGAAATATATCGAGAGTGGTAACTTCGGTGGCAAGGGCACACCGGCTCATGCCGCTGCTGTGGTGGGTGATACGGTAGGTGACCCCTTTAAGGACACATCAGGGCCATCGATAAATATTTTGATCAAGCTTATGACCATTGTGGCCTTGGTATTTGCTCCTTTGTTTAGCTAGAATTACGTATTTGAGGTTACAGTTTGCAAAAGGGTAGCCGTTTCTCTTTCCTGGCGAGGACATAAAATGAATAAATTTTAACAATAAATATCTGCGAACCAAATAGGATTGACGAAAACATAACACAGGTGCTATACTGGACCTAAGAGAAGGGTGGTCAAGTATAGCACTATTTCTTTGCACAAACGGCACTTTGGCAAGGGAAAGCTAATTATCAATATTCCGAACTTGAGCGTCAAGAACGACAGGGGGTGCAACTGCCTACACATTGTCAAGAAGATAGCAAACCGTGTGATGAAGCAATAACGAAATCGAAACGGAGGGGTTGCCCGTGGCCAATGTTGAATTAAGCAGTGGTCGTCGCTTTGCAGCTGTAAACGAGATCCTGGAGCGGCATGAGCGCCGACCGGAACGCTTGGTGGCTGTACTGCAGGAGGTACAAACAATTTATCGTTATTTACCGGAAGAAGTACTACAGTATGTAGCAACGGGACTGGGTCTATCTCCTGCTAGGGTTTTTGGAGTAGCTACCTTTTACGAAAACTTTTCCCTAAAGCCAAAAGGGAAGTACGTGATAAGATGCTGCGACGGTACGGCTTGTCACGTACACAGCTCGGATGCCATATTAAAGGCGGTCCGTGAGCGGCTAGGATTAAAAGACGGAGAAACAACTACCGCTGATCTGATGTTTACCTTTGAGACGGTAGCTTGTTTGGGAGCTTGTGCGTTGGCCCCGGTGGTAACCATTAATGGTGATGTGTATGGGGAGACTACGCCAGAGAAAATTGTGGCTATCATTGATGAATTGGCAGGGGGGAAAGAGCATGATGAAGATTAATTCTAGCGAGCAGCTTGAACAACTGGCCGCAACTTACCGTCAGGCTACGGATAAAGTCGGCAAGCGGATCCTGGTGTGTGCCGGTACCGGTTGTGTAGCTAACGGTTCGCTACAGGTTTATGATGCGTTAAAAAAAGCTATTGAACAAACCGGTGTAGCAGTAGATTTGAATTTTCTATTGGAAAACGACTCTCCGGACAATGCAACACAACTGGATAAAAGCGGTTGCCGCGGGTTTTGTCAAATGGGCCCCTTGGTTCTAATTGAACCGCAGGACTTTATGTATGTACATGTACGCCCGGAAGATGCAGAGGAGATTATACAAAAAACTATTATCGATGGCCAGTGTGTAGAGCGCTTGACGTACACTATTCCCGGAAGCGAAAAACATTTTCTTAGGGAAGAAGATATCCCCTTTTATCAAAAGCAACATCGCCAAACATTAAGTGGATGCGGGCACATAAATCCGGAAGATATTCGCGAGTACATCGCCATCGGCGGTTATAAAGGTTTAGCTCGGGCTTTAACAGAGTTTAAGCCTGAAGAGGTAGTGGAAGAAGTACTGGCTTCTGGTCTTAGAGGACTTGGAGGAGCGGGTTTTCCGGCCGGTAGGAAGTGGCAAGCGGTGCGACAGGCAGAGGGCGAACCTAAATATGTAGTCTGTAACGGTGACGAGGGCGATCCTGGTGCTTTTATGGACCGCAGTATTATGGAAGGCGATCCTCACAAAGTTCTGGAAGGGATGATCATCGCCGGTTATGCTGTTGGGGCAGCTGAGGGTTATATTTACGTGCGGGCCGAGTATCCGTTGGCCGTGGACAGGCTAACGAAGGCGATTAAGGAAGCGGAGAAATACGGCCTGCTGGGTGATGATATCTTAGGTTCCGGTTTTTCCTATCGCCTACACATCAGTCAAGGTGCGGGCGCTTTTGTCTGTGGAGAATCCTCAGCTTTAGTAGCTTCGATTGAAGGTAAGCGCGGCATGCCTGTTCCACGGCCGCCACGGCTAGCCCAAAGAGGGTTGTTTGGTCGTCCCACCCTGCTGAACAACGTGGAAACCTTTGCTAACGTGCCCTTCATATTGCGCGAAGGTGCCGAGGCTTTTACGGCTTTGGGTACACAAACCAGTCATGGCACCAAGGCCTTTGCTCTTACCGGTAACGTGAAGAACACTGGTCTCA
This sequence comes from bacterium, assembly GCA_050945275.1. Lineage (GTDB taxonomy): Bacteria > Bacillota > DTU030 > DUMP01 > DUMP01 > JAAYWY01. Next base: position 4,542 of record JBMNSQ010000075.1, read on the forward strand.
TTGAGGTGCCTATGGGAACAAAGCTGAGTGAAATAATCTTTGATATCGGCGGTGGTATTAAAGAAAACCGAAAATTTAAGGCAGTCCAAATCGGTGGTCCGTCCGGTGCATGCCTTACCAAAGAGCACTTAGATCTTTCGCTTGATTTTGATTCGCTCAAACAGGCTGGAGCCATGATGGGTTCCGGTGGTTTAGTAGTGATGGATGAGCGTACTTGTATGGTTGAGGTGGCTAGGTTCTTTATGGACTTTACTCAACGAGAATCATGCGGTAAATGCATCCCGTGTCGTGAAGGTACCAGCCGTATGCTAGAAATTTTAGAGCGCATTGTGGACGGTAAAGGAACCGAAGAAGATCTTGACATGCTAGAAGAAATCGCTTACATGGTACACGACATGTCACTTTGTGGCTTAGGGCAAACGGCAGCTAATCCGGTGCTGTCCACGCTGAAACACTTCCGCGATGAGTACTTGGCTCATGTGCGTGACAAAAGGTGCCCGGCAGGTGTTTGCCAGGCTCTTAAGCGGTTTGAAATTGATGCGGAAAAATGTCGCGGTTGCAGCCGCTGCGCTAGGAACTGTCCGGTAAACGCAATTAGCGGTGAAATCAAACATCCGTATACGATAGACCAGGACAAATGTATCCGCTGTGGAGCTTGTGTTTCAAAGTGTGCTTTCAACGCAATCCAGGAGGTGAGCTGACATGGCGACAATGTTAGTTGATGGTCGTCCGGTAGAATTAAATGGTGAGAAGAACCTACTGGAGGTTATTCGTAAAGCTGGGGTCGATCTACCTACCTTTTGTTACCACTCGGAGTTGTCGGTTTACGGAGCTTGCCGCATGTGTATGGTAGAGAATGACAAAGGACGGTTGCTCGCAGCCTGTGTCCAGCCTCCGGCTGACGGAATGGAGATATACACCAACACAGAGCGGCTACTCAGGCACCGCCGGCTAATCTTAGAGTTGCTGCTCGCTAACCATAACCGTGATTGTACAACCTGTGACAAGAACAACAGCTGTCGTCTGCAAGAATTAGCCTTCCGACTGGGAGTGCGCGATGTTCGCTTCACGCAAAAGAAAACAGCAGGATTGGTGGATGTTGGTCCTGCTTTAGTCCATGACCCGTCAAAATGCATTCTCTGCGGTGACTGTGTCCGCATGTGTGACGAGATACAAGAAGTGGGTGTCCTAGGGTTCGCCCACCGAGGCAGTCAAATGACAGTGGTACCGGCGTTTGGCAAGAAAATGAGCGAAGTGGCTTGTGTAAATTGTGGTCAATGTGCCGCTGTCTGCCCGACAGGAGCTTTGACCGTAAAATCAGATGTAGATCGAGTATGGAAAGCCCTGCATGATCCTAATAAGAAAGTTGTGGCCCAAGTGGCACCGGCTGTACGGGTAGCCTTCAGTGAGGCTTTTGGGCAAGAACCAGGCACAATTAGCACAGGACAAGTGGTTGCTGCTCTTAGAAGATTAGGCTTTGATCAGGTGTACGATACATCTTTCACGGCCGATTTGACAGTGCAAGAAGAATACCACGAGTTTGGGGAGCGCCTGCGCAGCAACAATAATCTTCCCTTGTTTACTTCTTGCTGTCCAGCCTGGGTGAAGTTTGCGGAACAATTTTATCCTGAGTATCTAGATAATATCTCTAGCTGCCGTTCGCCCCAAGCCATGTTTGGTGCTTTGGCCAAGGCCTATTTGCCACAAGAACTAGAAGTAGAACCAAAGGATTTATATGTGGTTTCTATCATGCCTTGTACCGCCAAGAAGTTTGAAGCTCAGCGCCGAGAACTAGGTAGGGATGGTATGCTGGACGTGGATGCCGTGCTAACTACCCAGGAAATGGCCCAAATGGTGCGGCAAGCTAACTTAGACTTTGATCTTCTGCCGGCAGAAGCCTTTGACTTACCGTTCGGCATGGCTACTGGAGCGGGAGTAATCTTTGGGGCTACCGGTGGAGTGGCTGAAGCTGTGCTTCGTACGGCGGCCCGGGCGGCTAATGGAAAGACTCCGACCATCGAATTTAAAGCCGTACGCGGCATGAACAATATTAAAGAAGCTAGCCTTAAGCTAGGCCAACAAGAGGTTAAGGTGGCAGTAGTACACGGTTTATCACAGGCCAAACAGCTAATGGAGGCCATCAAACGAGGTGATTGTAATTATCACATCGTAGAGGTTATGGCCTGCCCAGGCGGATGTGTCGGCGGTGGTGGCCAGCCGCTTCCTAACGATAGCGAGCGGCGTCAGATGCGGGCCAAGGGACTATACAGTATTGACAAGCAGCGAGAATTGCGCTGTTCCGATGACAATCCCATGGTAGAGCGGCTCTATCGTCAGCACCTAGGGCAGCCGGGAAGCGACAAGGCAGAAGAACTTCTTCATACCACCTATGCACCGCGGCGGCGGATAAGCGGGGAGGAGGTAGCAGTGGAACCTGTTAAGGAAGCCAAAACTAAGATTCGTGTATGCGTTGGCACATCGTGTTATCTAAAAGGCGCTTACGACGTTCTGAAAGAGTTTCAAAAGTCCATTGCTAAATCAGATACCAGCCAGGAATTCGATTTGGGAGCTACTTTCTGTTTAGAGCATTGTACCGGTGGTCCCAGTGTTCAAATAAACGATGAGTATTTTGGTCAGATGACTCCAGCCAAGGCGAAAGAATTAGTTGAGAAGAGGGCCAAAGAACACGCGAACAAGCAATAGCACAGGTAAAGGGGCAGCTAATCATAGCTGCCCTGCTCCACTTGTATCGGTCACCTATTCGTGTTACAATAACGCTGGGCGAAGAGCGCTCTAGGATTAGGTGGTAGATTTGCGATGGCTAAGGTGAAAAAAAGTGGAGAACGAATTGTAACCGATAACCGCAAAGCTCGTCATGATTATTTTATTTTGGAAACGTACGAGGCCGGTATCGCACTGGTAGGTACAGAGGTAAAGTCGCTGCGTGAAGGGAAGGCTAATTTACGAGACAGCCATGCTCGAGTAGAAAACGGTAGTGTATTTCTTTACAACATGCACATTAGCCCGTACCAAAAAGGTGGTTATGTCAACCATGACCCACGCCGCCGGCGCCAATTGTTACTACGAAAGAGCGAGATTCAAAAGTTGATCGGCAAAGTTCAAGAAAAAGGCTTGACGTTGATACCGCTTAAGGTTTATTTTAATGAGCGAGGCTTGGCCAAGGTGGCACTGGCCTTGGCTAAGGGTAAAAAGTCTTACGATAAACGCAGTGATATAGCTGCCCGCGATGCTAAACGGGAGATCGAGCGGGCCTTTAAGGAGCGTTCCTTGGGGGCGATTTAGGTTCGACGGAGATAGGGCTGGTAGAGGAAGCGAGCCGCGGACCATGGCCGCGTAACAACATGGAAAGGCATTAACTGCCAACAACGATTACGCACTGGCTGCGTAACAAAGCGCAGCCCATCCGCCCGGCCTAAGCCTGCGGGGCCGGATACGGGTGTCATATTAGCGGGCTACCGGTAGACAGCCGCTCTCGAGTCGGTCGGGAAATTAAGAGGGCTAGCCTGGACTGTATCTAGCTTCTGGGAGACAGCACAGGCAAAATCAAAAGCAGGAGCTACGCTCGTAGATGCCTCTTCTGGCATATTTTCGGACGGGGGGTGCAATTCCCCCCCGCCTCCACCAGATATATACAGCTACATAAGTTATATAGCACGATGACAAAGGAGGCCATTTGCAGAGCCTCCTTTTTGGAGTTCTTCTGTTTCTTAACGTCGGTTTTTAGTAGCATGGATTATTAATCGAATTGTCCCCACAGGCGGACTTCGGTTTTCATAGTAATTCCGGAGGCTGCTGCTTCTTTCTTAATGAGCTTAATCAAACTGTAAACATCCTGGGCGCTAGCACCGCCTAAATTAACAATAAAATTGGCATGGGTGGTGGAAATTTGTGCCTGTCCAATTTGCGTACCTTTTAAGCCAAGCTCTTCTATAACCTTACCAGCATACGTTCCTGCTGGGTTGCGGAAAGTAGAGCCGCAGCTAGGAAGGAGAGGTAGTCGCCGTCTTTTTACCTTGCTTTCGGCGATAGCTTGCATCACCTGTTCTCGTGGCCTGGAAGTAATACTAAGTAGCGTCTCTAATACAATAAGTTCTTCGTGCTGAAAAACACTGGTACGGTAGGAAAACCGATGTTCTTTTGGTAGTAGGCGCTTTAGAACACCGTGTTGATCTATTA
>JBMNSQ010000076.1:0-8384 GCA_050945275.1 bacterium
TTTAGAAGTACGAGGAGAGCTAAAAGTAACAGAGGTACTTCATCAAAAGTCTTCAAAAAAAGATGCCCAGAGGCCAAGAGCCGGTGGGCAGTCCATGCAGGTAGCAGTGGTTTTTATGGCGGATCTAGTATTACTATAAAGCTTATTTCACACTAATATTAGCCCATGCTATTTTGCTGGCATCTTTATCGTAGAGGGCGAAATGAACCCGATTTTTATAGAAGTAGCCACGGGGGATAGCGACTATCTGATACCCTCCCGGTAGTTCTTCGCCTTGCAAGATGGTAGTATAAGCACGGTAGTAAGCGGATTTTACCTGATGCCCCAATGCTAACAGCACTAGCTTTTGACTGAAGTCCACTGATGTGGGGAGTACGATACCGAGGCGGGCCAATTCTAACTCAAGGGCGTTATTGTCAGTGAACACATACAGCAGTACTCGGTCAGAGGGTGATTGCCAGTTAGGCTCCAGGGCCAGAGTCAGGGGATAGAGCGGGATGTACTCCACCGCTGGATACTTAAAAATTCGGCGGTCAAAAGGCATATTTTCCACCTCCTTAGGTAGGCTGAGGCATATTATGCATTAGACGTGAGTTCGGTGCCAGGAAGGTACAATTTTTGGCCAGGATAGATAATATAAGGCGGACTGAGGTGGTTAGTAGCGGCTAGGGCATCAATAGTGGTATTATATTTATTGGCAATAAGCCACAGAGAATCACCTGGTTGTACGGTATATGTTCCGCCGAGCCCGGGAGAGTTTAGGTCTGGGACAAGCTCATTATTGAGAATTCGGACCTCGGTACCAATTTCCACCAGATCATAGATGTACTGGGCGTCTTCGTTATACATGCGAATGCAACCATTGGATACTGCTTGCCCGATTAACCAAGGGGCGTCTGTACCATGAATGCCATAGTAACGACGTGATAGTCCCATCCAGCGACTGCCAAATACTCCACCGGGATACGGGTTTTTTTCGATAATGGTGTAGGTTCCCGGCGGAGTTGGCGTAGCCGGTTTGCCTACGGCAATGGGGAATGTTCGGCTATTGGTACTGCCGTCGTATAGATGCAGTTGCCTTGCCGGAACGTCGATAACTATCCTATACATTCATAAACCTCCTATTCGTTTTAATTATATATATGCCAGGAAGGAGGTCCGTTCCACGTTGTCGAATATGAGTACCAAAATGTGCACACTTCGGTGGACAGCATGGTAAGGAGGATGTGTCTATTATGAATAACCTATATACGATAGATCAGGCACTAAAGCTAGATCACGATCAGTTGGTACAAAACCACCGGGAATATGTAAACGCTGGGTTAGTGGGTATGATGAGTCTTATCGGTTTCGATAAACGATTTGTGCGGGCCCAAGGGATGTATGTGTGGGACGAAGACGGTAATAAGTATCACGATTTCTTGGGTAGCTATGGCGCTCTTAATTTGGGACATAATCCACCGACCGTAATCGATGCCGTGGACAGGGTGCGCGAGATACCTAACTTGCTCCAAGCAGCACTGAATCCTCTTGTGGGTGCGCTGGCTTATAACCTTAGCCAAATCGTACCTGGTGGCCTGCAGCGATCTTTTTTCGGTAACAGCGGTGCTGAGGCTGTAGAGGGTGCACTAAAATTAGCCCGTATTGCCACTGGTAAACAAAAAATAATCTCTTGCACCGGATCGTTTCACGGCAAGACCATGGGGGCACTGTCCGTCACTGGCCGAACGAAATACCAACAGCCATTTTATCCGCTAGTGCCTGGATGCGAAACCGTTCCCTATGGGGATTTAGATCTGTTAGAGGCGAAGCTTAAAGCTGGCGATGTAGCAGCCTTTATCGTCGAGCCAATTCAGGGAGAAGGGGGCATCATTGTACCGCCGGATGGATATTTGACCGGTGTTCGTGAGCTGACGAAAAAGTATGGAGCTTTGTTTATCGCTGATGAAATTCAAACTGGATTTGGCCGTACCGGCTACTTGTTCGCTTGTGACTATGAAGATGTAGCCCCGGACATTATTTGTTTGGCCAAGGCATTAGGCGGCGGTGTGATGCCGGTGAGCGCTTATGTAGCGGCAGAGGAAGTGTGGCAGCAAGGTTACGGTAGCTCTGACCGGGCGCTTCTGCATACGTCAACCTTTGGCGGTAATAGCTGGGCCATGGCTGCAGGCTTAGCCAGTATTGAAACCACCATCGAACAAAAGCTGCCCCAGCAGTCCCTAGAAAAAGGTGCTTACTTTATTGGTCGGTTAAAAGAACTACAACAAAAGCACCCCCTGATCAAGGAAGTGCGTGGACGGGGCTTGTTTATCGGTTTAGAGTTTAATCAGCCTGAAGGTGTATTAAATACTCTGTCTGGCGGCTTACTCAAGAATTTGGCCTACGAATATCAAGGAGCCATGGTTGCTGGGGAACTACTTAACAAACACCGCATAATTACCGCCTATACCCTCAATAACCCCAACGTAATTCGCTTGGAACCACCTCTCATCGTAGAAAAAGAACAGCTAGATTATGCTGTAGATGCTTTAGACGACATTTTAGGCCAACAAAAGAGCTTCTTGTCTATTGCTTTTTCTACCGGTAAAACAATGTTAGGGCGGTTAGTACAGGGTAAAAAGGAGAACTAATAACTATCTTTTAACATTAAGTAGCAGCCAAGCGCCGGCTGCCAAGAGGGCAAGCCCCAACAACTTGGTCCAGGTAAACGGTACTTTATTTAGTCCGAAGCAGCCCAGTTGGTCAATACAGAGGGCGGTTAAAACTTGGCCTACAATGATAGCCGTGGTGGCACTGGCCGCTCCCAGCCGGGGGATGGTTACAGCTACGGCCGCAATGATAAGGACATTAAGTACCCCACCTAAGTAAGTATACCAGGGAGCAGCTGTAATTTTAGCCAGGTTACCATCACCAATGTGGAAAACTATGGCGATTGCCGTTAAAATTGTGCCCAAAACATGAACCACCAATGTGGCTGGGAACAAACCGGTTACTTTGCTAAGGGCTGCGTTAAGGGAACCTTGTACCGCCATGGTGAGGCCAGCTACAGCAGCTAGGCCTAACATTAATAATTGCACTCTTGTGCTCCTTTCAAACACGGGACAGGCGGCGCTAGGGGAAAGTAGGGAAATAGCGCTGACCTGTCCCCTTATTTGCAAAAAGGAAGCCCGCCAGCCATATTGGCGGGCCCTTCAGAGTATTAAGACTGGCAAATGTGTTATCCTTTTAACAGCGACTCCTGAGCCATTTTAATCATTCGGCGTACCATGTGCCCGCCAACAGCGCCGCAATCGCGGGACGAAATGTCTCCCCAATAATCTTCCGAACCTTGATAAACAGGTATGCCCAGTTCGGCTGCGATTTCGTATTTCATGTCGTCCATCACCTGGTGTGCTTCTGGAACCACGTGTTGACGTGTATTCCAACTTCCTCTCGCCATTTCTTATCCCACCTCCTGGCCATAGTGTACCCGAAGAGGTGTTTAATTTGCTGCAAAATTTAAGGAAGAGGGAGCGCTTTCTTCCTTCCCAGCGTTTTACTTTTTTGCAAGCAGGTTTTTGAGGTTCATCAGCGAAAGTAACAGGCAGGCATGTTTTTTACATATGCTGCGGTTTATTGCGTCCATATTTTGGATTTAAAGTAACGGGTTAATATAAGGAATAAAACGGAACAAAATATTTTTACCATAAAGGATGATAATTATGGCCGACAACAGAAACATTGTGCCGACCTTAGCTAAATATACAGTCCCTGGCCGGGCCCGGTCGAAAGAGATTGAAGTGTTGCCCCAGGCGGCGGAAGCAGAGATTAGTACTAAGTTGGGTGTGGGGAGGGCTTATATTCAGCAATCAGCCTTGGAGGCTAATATCATACCTGCTCGATATCTGAGAAATATCGGTACCATTGGAATTAAAGGACAGCTGACCTTGCTTAAGTCCACGGTGGCTGTTATCGGTTGCGGTGGTCTTGGGGGACTGGTTGTTGATTTGTTGGCGCGGATGGGAGTAGGAACGCTTATTTTAGTGGATGATGATGTTTTTGAAGATAATAATCTCAACCGACAAGTTTTATGTACCGAGGCTGATTTAGGTCAACCTAAGGTAGCGGTTGCTTATGAACGGGTGTTAGCTGTTAATCCGGCGGTGGATGTGCGCTGTTTTCAACAACGACTAGGGTCCGAGAATGCCCGTGCTATGTTGCAGGGAGCCCATGTGGTGGTAGATGCTTTAGATAACTTGCCCAGCCGTTTTGAGCTGGAGCGGGCAGCGCACGAGCAAGGAATTCCTTTAGTTCACGGTGCTATTGCTGGATTTCTAGGCCAAGTAATGACTATTTATCCCGGGGATCCTGGTCTGCGCGATATTTATGGCGAGCTAGGTAGCCGACAGCGGGGTATAGAAGTGGAAATGGGTAATCCGGCGGCCACACCGGCCGTTATAGCTTCGATGCAAGTACAAGAGGTTACTAAAGTCCTTACCGGTGTAGGCGAGCCGCTCAGGGGTCGACTATTTTATATCGACACCAATAGTGGCGAAGCTTCGGGGTTAAAACTGAGATCTTCAGATGACCAAAATGGACCAGGACCGATACAGCCAGCTACTAACTCAGAGCTGCCACAACCGATAAGTTTTGTCGGAACGTCCGGTTCCGGGAAGACTACTCTTTTAGTAGAGCTTATTGCTGAACTTTCTCGTCGTGGGCTTAAGGTAGCCGCAGCCAAACATAGCCATAGCTTAGTTGAGATCGACAACGAAGGGAAGGATAGCTGGCGTTTTCGTTTAGCCGGGGCCAAAAGCTCCGCCTTTATCAGTAGTGGCCAGGCTACTGTGTTTTACCAACTTACAGCTAAAGAAGCAACCACACGACTAAAGAAGTGGTTTCCAGATGCCGACATAGTTATAATGGAGGGCGGCAAATTCAGCTCTTTGCCTAAGGTTTTAGTTTATCGTGACGGTGTATCAGAAATAATGTCTCCTTGGCCGAAGAATATTATTGCTATTGCCGGTGATGTCCAAGCAGCCAAAGATGCTGGGCTGCCAAATACACTTCCTGGTTTTGGTTGGGGCGATGGTGCTAGTCTGGCTGATTTTTTGTTACAACAACAATATAAACAAATTAAATAAAAAATACTTAATACAAGGAGGAAAATCGGTGCAACATGGGTCTCAGGTAAAATATGCTACTTCTTTTGGCCAGCAATTCACCTGGCGGGCAGTTCTGTTTGGTGCTTTAGGATCGACAGTAATTGCCACCAGCTCAATGTATGTTGCTCTTAGAATGGGCGCTTTACCTTGGCCAACAATCTTTGTGGCTATTTTATCCTTAACGCTACTTAAGGCACTTGGCAATACTAATTTAAACGAAATTAACGTAACTCATACGGCCATGTCAGCTGGTGCAATGGTGGCAGGCGGGGTAGCCTTTACCATTCCCGGTATTTGGATGCTGGACCCGGCAGCTGAAGTGGCTTTTTGGCCCCTGCTGGTAGTAGCCCTGGCTGGAACAATTTTAGGGGTAGTTTTTGTGGCTGTTTTACGCCATCATTTCATTGAGGTGGAACAGTTGCCATATCCCATGGGTATTGCGGCAGCGGAAACAGTACTGGCCGGCGACGAAGGCGGCGAAAAGGCACGATGGTTGTTCGGGTCGCTAGCCGTAGCCGCTGTGTTTACGGCTATACGGGATTGGTGGCAGAAGATTCCAGGGGCCTTCACACCACCGTCACTATGGGCCCGCAATATTCAGTTCGGTTTATGGATGTCACCTATGGCGGTAGGCATCGGTTATCTTATCGGCCCTTTATTTATGGGAACTTGGTTTTTGGGAGCGGTTCTTAGCTATTTACTTTTTATTCCACTGGCGGTCAATAGTGGCTACATAACATTGGATTTGGCGACAGCAATAAAAGACAGTTTTGGTATCGGGCTCATTGTGGGATCCGGCGTGGGTGTGCTTCTAAAAGGTATTTTGCCCCAGGCAAAGGAGATTTTTAGTCCTCTTATCACCGGCGTAGGTGATATTAGTCTTAAAAGAGCGCCTTTGTTACTGGCGTTAATTGCCTTAGCCTTATCTACCTTAGGTGGATTAGGATTTACAGCTACGATAATAACTGTACTGGGAGTGTGGGTGACCACTGCTATGGCCGCCACCTTGGCTGGGCAGACCGGCATTGACCCTATGGAAGTTTTTGGAATTTTGGTGTTGCTAGCGGTTAAGGCGGTGTCGGCTCCAGCTCCCCAGGCAGCGTTTTTTGTGGCGGCGGTGGTGGCAATAGCCTGTGGCTTAGCTGGTGATATTTTGCAGGACTTCAAGGCCGGTTATATTCTAAAGACCATGCCTCAGGCCCAAATTTATGCCGAACTAATCGGTGGGGTAGTGGGAGCGGTAGTGTCGGTAGTGGTTATTTTTATTCTGCATCGAGCTTACGGGGCTATGGGACCGGGAACTGAGCTGGTGGCACCTCAGGCCTATGCTGTCTCCACCACGGTGAGCGGGTTGCCTAATCCACCGGCGTTTATAGTAGGCCTTATTCTCGGTATCGTTTTATATTTCATCGGGATACCGGGAATGACCATCGGCATAGGTATTTATTTGCCCATGTTTATTTCAGCCACTGCCGGTATAGGCGGTCTGATCAGGGCTATTGTGGATAAGAAGTGGCCTAGTTTTAATGATAAGGCTCAGCTTATTTCCTCCGGGTTTTTAGGTGGTGAGGGAGTAGCTGGCGTGCTTATTGCCATCGTTCAGGTGATAGCCAGGGCATAACCATGTTCAGGGTGTTCGTTAACAGACGCTTGCACGCTAGATAAAATGAGCCAGCCCGCTATTTTTGGTGCAAAAAAGGAGTGGTTATCCTTGAACAACGCTATTACCGACGTACCTGGTATATTGGTAGGTCAAGTGAGCAACCAAACAGCGCTAACAGGCTGTACGGTAGTTATTTGTCCCCAAGGCGCTATAGCTGGGGTTGACGTTCGCGGCAGTGCGCCAGGTACCCGAGAGACAGATGCTCTGCATCCCCTTAATCTGGTGGATAAAGCCCACGCGGTGGTCTTAACTGGGGGGAGTGCTTTTGGGCTCGATGCCGCCAGTGGTATTATGAGACACCTGGAGGAGCATGATATTGGTTTTGATGTTGGTGTGACCAAAGTTCCCATTGTGACAGGGGCGGTACTTTTTGATTTGGGGATTGGCGATCACCGAGTGCGGCCGGACGCAGCCATGGGCTATCAGGCGGCAGCAGATGCAAAAACGGGTCCGGTAGAAGAAGGCAATGTAGGCGCTGGTACCGGTGCTACCGTAGGGAAAATTTTTGGTACTGACAGTGCTATGAAAAGCGGTCTGGGCACCGCTAGCCTTAAGGTGGGGGATTTAATCGTCGGAGCGGTGGCAGCCGTTAATGCCTTTGGCGATGTGGTGGATCCAGTTACCGGACAGATTGTGGCCGGGGCCTTAGCCAAAGATAAATCTTTTGTAGACACAGAGAGGTATTTGCGGGAGGTGCTTTTCTCTCCCAGCGGGGCCATGAGCAATACTACCATTAGTGTGGTAGCCACCAACGCCAAGCTTACTAAGTCCCAAGCCACCAAGGTGGCCCAGATGGCTCACGACGGCTATGCTCGCACCATCCGTCCTGTACATACCATGCTGGACGGCGATGCTATTTTTTGCCTAGCCACCGAGCAGGTAGCAGCTGACCCCAACCAAGTAGGCAGCTTGGCAGCCCAAGTTATGGCCCTTGCTATCGTTAGCGCAGTCCGCTCCGCCAAAAGCGCAGGAGGACTACTAGCGGCAAGAAATCTGTAAAAAAAAATTTTGTATTGCAGTTTTAAGGTACCGAGAACAGGGCTGTTAAGTAGAGGGTGGTCTTTGGTCGCCACGACATGGAACGGGCAAGGAATGCGGGCCGGGACGAAGCCCGGCCTTTGCGCAAGCTATCTTTGGCCCGAGGTAGGGAACGCCACAAGGGGCGTTCCGCTTTTTTGTTCAAGGGGCGTAACTTTTACCGGGAGTAAACAGTTACAATATATGAAAGGTGCCTTGGGGGAAAGGGTGAAACCATGTGCCAGCTCTTACACGGGACGAGGAAAGCCGGTTAGTGGAAGAATCAAAAGCAAATCCTGCTGCTTTCAGTGACCTTTACGAATATTATCTACCGAAAATTTATCGGTTTGTTTTCTATCGAATAGGTAGCAAGCATGAGGCTGAGGACTTAGTGGCCCAGACTTTTCTACAGGCTATTGAGAGTTTACCCAGATATGAAGAACGAGGTTTTTCTTTGGGATGTTGGTTGTACAAAATAGCGAGCAATCTTATCCGGACGAGGCAAAGGTCGAGAAGTCGGGAAGCATCATGTTTCGAAGATGTTTCAGAGGCTAATTGGG
>JBMNSQ010000077.1:0-8325 GCA_050945275.1 bacterium
CTCAAGCTGCCCTTACCCATCGTAGCTTTTCGTTCCTACGGCGGTTATGGTGTTTTTGCTGCCACTGGAACAGCCATCTGGGCAGGTATAATGTTGTCTTGGTTTTATTTCCTACCGCTAGCATACCCTGGTTATTATCCCCGGCCAATTTTGATGGGCCAAGAAATCCGACAGATGCTGCCTTTTTCGGCTGGCAACTACTTGGCTGAGCTACTGAACCGAACACCTACTCTAGTTTACCCCTTGTTAGTATTAAACGTTTGTGGAGCCGAACAAAGCGCCTTTTTCTACATCGCCTGGATGCTGGCTATGGTTCTTACCGTAATTCCAACGGGTATTGCCCAATCTCTTTTCGCCGAAGGCTCTTATGAGCCAAGAAAACTGTGGCTCTTAACCAGAAAGAGCTTGGCTCTGGCTTTAGTATTGGCAATACCCGGAGCTCTACTTTGTATATTGGTAGGCGGGTGGTTTTTGCATCTCTTTGGCCCTGGCTACTTAGAGCACGGCTTGGGTGTAGTCCGCCTGCTTAGTGTTACCGTGATTCCGCATTGCCTAAATGCCTTGTTTACTGCTGTTAACCAGGTGCAAAAAAGAGTCCATCTAGTTGTTGCCCAAGGGGTTGTCTTAGCTTCTATTGCCTTGGGGGTGGGTTCTTTTCTACTGAAGAAAACGGGCCTTGTAGGAATTGGTCTCGGTTATCTTATAAGCCACTTGGCAGTAGCTGTTTTGATAATAGGGCCTTTACTGCGGGCAATGAAAAAACCAGTAGTAGAGGAAAGTGAGCCGCAAATAACCGTTTTCCATCATGTGAACTAACTCACATCTTCCACTGACGGGGAAAGAAGTGATAGTATGACTAAGGTTTTGGTTACCGGAGGTGCCGGCTTCATTGGCTCCCATGTGGTGGATGCCATAATCAGTCTAGGCTATGAAGCCGTCGTAATAGATAATTTGACAACTGGTAAATTAGATAACATAGATAAGAACGCCCGATTTTATCCTATCGATATTAACGATAATAAATTAAAGCAGATTTTTACTAAAGAGAAACCAGATTATGTAATCCATCTGGCCGCACAAACCCAAGTAAGCAGTTCGATCACCAATCCGAGATTCGATGCCAACATCAATATCAATGGTACCATTAGCCTTCTTCAACAATGTGCTTTGCACCGGACAAAAAAAATAATCCTCTCTTCTTCAGGCGCAGTTTATGGCAACAGCCAAAATCTACCCCTTAAGGAGGACCAACAAGCAGGGCCAATTTCGTTTTATGGATTGTCTAAATATGCGGCAGAGCTCTATACTCAACTATTTGGAACCTTGCATGAGTTAGACTACACCATTTTGCGCTATGCCAATGTATATGGCCCTCGTCAGAATCCGCATGGCGAAAGCGGCGTCCTAGCCATCTATATAAGCAATTTACTAACTAATAAAGACCTGATCGTTCACGGAGACGGTGAACAAACTCGCGATTTCATATTTGTAAAAGATGTTGCTAAAGCCAATCTGCAGGCTCTTCATTACGGCAGCCGGGAAACAGTAAATATTAGCTCCAATACAGAAACCAGTATCAACCAGTTGATTAGTGAGCTAAGCAGCTTAGTTATAAATCAACTAAAAGTAAAATATATGGAACCAAGACCGGGTGATATCAAACACAGCTGCCTAGACAATAACAAAGCACGCTGCCTCCTTCGCTGGCAACCTGCATACTCATTGACAGAGGGGCTAGAAGAAACCATCGCGTACGTTACCAATCCCAACTATGTCAAAGAGACACATCAGGCGAAGGTTTCTAACTAACAATAAGTATCCAAGAGACCATAAATATCGAGCTCATTAATCTAAGCTCGTAATCATATAGCCTTAGAAGAGCCAAAGAGCCATTGATGCTGGTTTGTAATTTCTACTTTTTTCGCGCGACTCCTGCCATAAAAGTACAATTATTTTTTTGCAGGCATGCAGGTCCCATTAGGCAACAAATCTCAAGACAAACTAAAAGGGAGCTAGCGCCCCTTAAGCTCTAGGAAACCAAATCCAATCCCAAAGGAGCCAGAGTTCGCGGCAAAATGCCTTGAGCGTAGGCTAAAAACACACCGTAATTAACCATGGGCACTTTTGCATCCAAGGCCTGAGTTTGACGAACCAGCATCTCACGCCGGTTGATCATGCAGCTGCCGCAGTGAATTATGAGCTTGTACTGGCTTAGGTTCTCGGGAAAATCGCTACCGGCGTACCAAGAAAAGTCCAGCTTGGCCCCGACAATTCCCTCCAACGCCCGCGGGATTTTATTGCGTCCGATGTCGTCACCGATGGGATGATGGGTGCAGGCTTCGGCAATTAGAACTTTATCGTTAGCTTGCAGGTTTTTTATGGCCTGGACACCCTCCACTAAATGATCCAGATCCCCTTTATAACGGGCAAAGAGAATAGAAAAAGATGTAAGGGGAACCTCCGGTGGCAGCGCGGCGGCCACTTGTTTGAACACCTGGGAGTCGGTTATTACCAAAGCCGGTGGATCTTTAAGCTTGGCCAACGCGTCAGCCAAGCCATCCTCTTTAACCACCAAGACCTGGGCGTTGTTATCTAAAAGGTCACGCAAAGTTTGGACCTGGGGCAGAATCAGCCGGCCAGCAGGAGCTTCAATATCGCAAGTTGTGACCATAATTACTAAATCATCGGGCGAGATGAGATCGCCCACAATGGTTTCAGGGCGGGTCTCGATGGGAGCTTGATGTTTGATCTCCTCCCGAAGAACATCAATACCATTGCCAGTGACCACACTCACAAAGACCTGTTTCCCGGGCAGCTGCTGTTCCTGCTTGAAAAGGGCAGCATTAAAGCCCTCGACCAAGTCTATTTTGTTATGCACTATGATATAAGGTATCTGCTGCTGGCGAAAATAATCGACTAACTCTTTTTCTTGCGGGCCTGGAGCGTCGTCAGCAGCTAAAATTAGCAGGGCCAAATCCACTTTTCGCAGTACCTTGCGAGCAGCAGCGACCCTCAGCTGGCCCAAAGCACCCATGTCGTCCAAACCAGGAGTATCGATAAATACCACCGGTCCGAGGGGCTGCAGTTCCATGGGTTTATAGACGGGGTCAGTGGTAGTGCCCGGGGTGTCGGAAACCACAGCCACTTGCTGCCCGGTCAAGGCATTGATTAGGCTGGATTTACCCACATTACGCCGGCCAAAAATACCAATGTGCAGGCGTAGTCCACGGGGTGTCCGTACTAAAGCCGGTTCGCTTAAAGTCATTTTGTTTACCTCCCTGGTTTTAAGCTGTGTCCGTAGCTCGAAGATATTGGCCGCCCCATACACTGCAGCAGCTCCTGAGCTTTGGCCAACTCCCCGGCGGCCTCACTTTGGTTACTGCACCGGGGATAAATCTGGTAGCTTAGACGATACTCTAACGGGGTAATATTGGGCATCACCACATTAGAACCCCATTGTAGGCCCTTTTGGCGACCAGCTGGATCCAGCGTACCTAAAGCCGTAGTAGCTGGTATATGAGCCCAAGGCAAAAACAGCCGACAAATAGCTACCGTACGCAAGGTAAGGTCCACATCTCCCGGTGGGACATGAGCCAGGGGGGTATCCGGATCAGGAATAAACGGGCCGATGCCCACCATGTCCAGCTGGAGTTCCTTGAGAAGTAGTAAATCGGAAGCCAGTGTAGACAGCGTCTGGCCCGGTAACCCAACAATATGCCCGGACCCAACCTGATAGCCAATACGGGCCAGGTTTTCCAAACAGTGAAGCCTATCGGTAAGACTTTGTCCGGGATGAAGATTTTGGTACAGGTCTGGATCACTAGTTTCGAACCGAAGTAAAAACCGATCGGCTCCGGCTAGAAAAAGATCCCTGTATTCCAGGTAGCTGCGTTCGCCAATGGATAAGGTCACCGCTACATCTAGCTTCTTTATCCGTTCCACCATCTGAGCGAGGATTCTAGTGCTATACCACAAGTCTTCGCCCGATTGCAGTACCATAGTACGGTAACCTAGACGAACCCCTTCGGCGGCAACGGCAACGATCTCGTCTGGATCCAGCCGGTAGCGGCGAGCCTTGGTATTGCTACGACGCAACCCACAGTACAGGCAATCATTGTGGCAGTAGCTGGAAAACTCTATCAACCCGCGCAGGTGTACTTCGTCACCGACATTTTCCCGACGCGCCTTGTCGGCCGCCGCTTGAAGTACAGTTTCCTCCTGCCTTGTCGATTGAAGAAGGCCGATGATCTCCTCTCGACTTATCTGGTCAACATTGCAAAGCGAACATAAGTCAGAACCAGCTATATAAGCCGCTTCCGGCCGATTTATCATAGTTCTCTCCTCCAATGAGTTTACCTTCGTATAATACTCTTCTAAATTAGGGCAAAAACGACGTATCCACCATGCCTAAAATCAACTCTTTTGTGTCCACATCCGCTTTCATCAGGCCTGTCTCTTTAAGAAATTCAGTGGTCTTTTTCATTTCTTCAATAGCCTCATCATCTAGGTCCAAGGAAAAATCATACTTGGGAAATATAGCTTTCACATCTTCTATATCCATGTTGTTCTCTTCCGCTGTCATAATCAGAACCTGCTCTTCGTATTCCTTTACATAATCCACTGCCGCCTGCTGAGCTATTAGGTAACGTCGAACCAGCTGTGGATACTTATTAGCAAAATCAGTGCGGACAGCCACTACAATTTGAGCATTGATCAAACCCTGACCGTCGGTAAGAAGCCGAGCACTGCCGGAAGCGATAGCTTTAGACAGCAAGGGCTCACCGACAACTGCCCCATCCAGGTGGCCACTTTGAACTGCAGTGGAAGCATCAGGCAGAGACATATGAAGAAAGTCCACATCTTTATCACTGAGTCCAGTCTTATCCAAAACCGCCACCAAGAGTTGATGGGCAATAGTGCCTTTGGCTGTAGCCACTTTTTTCCCCTTTAGGTCGGCCAAATTCTGAATAGAGCTATCTTGGGGGACAATGAGGCCAAATCCCTGTGGGGCCATGCTGTAATTGGCGATTACTTTCAGGTCTACCCCCTGAGCGCGAGCCAACAAGGCAGACGTACCACCTAGGACCGAGGCAAAATCTAAGGAACCAGACGCCAACGCCTCGGTCTGCTCCGGACCGGCCACCAAGTTGTGATACTTAAAGTCAATACCATCTTTAGCGAATGCTTGTTCAAACATCTGTTGATGCTTGGCCACAATAGAAGGTACATTAAGGGGCAAAGACACATAGCTGGCGTTAATTTCCTTTGGTAGCTCCTGATCAGCCGTCTGATCAGTGCCGCTGCAGCCCACCAGACTTAGAACCACCAATGTTAGGACAATAAACAGGCCTGTCTTTCTATACAAGGTTATCCCTCCAATTGATTTAGAATATGACGCCGCAGTTGGTGAAGCCCAGCCCCGGTGCGATCCCGAGGATAAGACAAAGGAACATCTATTATCTCCTTGATTTGGCCTGGCCGTGCTGAGAGAATAATTACCTTTTGTGCTAGATAAAGCGCCTCTTCGATATCGTGAGTTACCACCAGCAAAGTGCATCCGGTGGTGCGCCACAGATTAAGCAGCTCTGTCTGTAAACGGGAACGGGTAAAAGCATCTAGAGCGGCAAATGGTTCGTCCAGTAGCAGAAGTTCCGGCCGAGGAGCCAAGGCCCGAGCCAAAGCCACCCGCTGAGCCATGCCGCCAGACAGTTGGTACGGGTGGGCAGCGGCAAACTCCTCTAAGCCCACTAGCTTTAGTGCCGCCTCCACTAAAGCAGACCGGTAGACCACTGCCACGTCCCTTAGACCAAAGGCCACATTCTCGGCCACCGTAAGCCAGGGAAAAAGCCTCGGTTCTTGAAATACCAAGCTGCGCTCCCGACCAGTAGTCTTAACCAGCTTGCCCTGAGTAAAAATAGAACCGGAGGTGGGAACATTAAGTCCGGCAATAAGACGCAGTAACGTGGTCTTCCCACAGCCGCTAGGGCCCACCACCGCTGCCGCCTGCCCGCGATCTAAAGTAAAAGATATATTAGCAAGAACAGGTAAATCCTCGGTCCCAAGATCAAAACTATGACTTACGGATTTTACTTCCAGATAAGGTAGTTGAGACTCTTGTGTTGGCTGAATCACGCTACCCCTCCTTAACAGCTGGATGCAGAACAAATGGCCATTGGATGTTTCTCGTGGCGGCGCATTACAACCTAATTCAAAAAAGCGAAGCGGAGCGAGGAGAACCGCCGATGTATGTCCCCACCTTGTAGGGTGAGCAAGTCGAGCCCCGAAGGGGCGAGTTCAGAGGCGGCCGAGCAAAGCTGAGCTTGGTCTTACTGGCGGTTGTCCGCGCCGCCAGAGAACACTCAGAGGCCCAAAGGGTACACGCAACCCCTGGGTATCAGCTGCCTAAGAGCTGTAATTATGACTGAAGTAAGCACTTCTCTAACCTAGCGAGCGCATTCTCCAACACCATCCCCACCGCCCCAATCACCAGCACCCCACCTAACACCAGCTCCGGCTGCGATAGCTCTCGAGCTTCCACAATCACATACCCCAGACCCCGCTCAGCGGCGATAAGCTCTGCAGCCGCCAAGGCCCGCCAACTATAACCCAGCCCTAGGCGCAGTCCGGTAAAAATAGCCGGAAAAGCAGCCGGAAGATATATTTCCCGAACCAAGGCCCTGGGAGAAAGTTGATATAGCCGCCCCACTTCCACCAGCTTCGGATCAGTCATAGCTAGGCCATGAATAGTATTTAGAAAAACAGGAAAGAAAGCAGCGTAAGCAATAACAGCGTTCTTAGACGCCTCACCGATGCCCAGCCACAGAATAAACAACGGGATCCAAGCGATTGGAGGTATATGCTGCAGGAAACTGAGCGTCCCACCAAAAACATCCCGTCCCCACGGCGACAATCCCACCAAAATCCCGAGCGGCAACCCCATGACAAAAGCGAGACCAAAACCGACAAAAACTCGCTGCAGACTAGCCGCAAGATGAATCCAGAGCGATCCCTCTACTATAAGCCGCCACAGAGCAGCCAACACAGCACGCGGCGGCGGTAACAAATAAGTAGAAGCAAGCTCAAGACTAACTACCAATTCCCATACCAACAGCACCGCCGCCGGGAACAGCAACCGTCTCCACCAACACAAAAAAGGCCACGCCCGGTTAGTTAAATGATTAACATTGTTAACCGAACAGGCCTTTTGTGATCTCATATTTATCCCTCCCCTTGTCGCAGGTTGTTCCCCTGAACTCAGGCATCTTAATATACCCCCTCCCTGGCTGCTAAAGCAAACAGGTCAGGATACTCTAGATAGTATCCTTAGTATACACGGTTTCTTGTTAAGAAAGCAACCGTCTTCCTCGCAAACTTGTTGTTGATATCTTCAACAACTTAAGGAGGAGTTTAGCACCACTTCAAAGAACAGTTCCTTGAACAATCTCTCCAATGCCGAAGACATTATCCTGCGGGACTATTTCGGTTTGGAAACTATGTATCGTCAGAGTTGAGTTTTTGTGGAAGACATGTTAGGGGAGAAAGGAGAGGTTTAACATTGGGTTTGTTCATGGATTTTGCTCAATGGGGCGAGATAGATAAGTTAGCCGAACAAATAGAGAAACTAAGCGCTCAAGTGGAGCAATTAACTCAAGAAAATAATGATATCAAAGAAAGAATAGCCAAGCTTGAAGAACAGGTTGACACCCCACTGCAAAAGTAACCAATAGTGCCCGGTGCTCGAGATAATCCCGGGCACTATATCTTCCATAAAGCATATAATATTGATATTATGCTCTATTTGGACGGATAGAAGGGATGGCGTCTAAGAGAATAAAATTGGAGGAATAATCTTGATGCGTGCAGATAATGGACTTGCATTTATGCTCCAATATGAGAATGTTGCGTGGTATGAACATGGTACAGTGCGTATTTTAGATCGCAGGATTTATCCAACCCGAGTTGAATACGTTATCTGCAAGCACCATACTGAGGTTGCAACAGCAATAAAAGACATGGTAACACAAAGCGGCGGTCCCTATACCGCTGCTGCCATGGGAATGGCTTTAGCCGCCTATGAAGCACGTAAAAAACCTGGTGATGAATTCATGGAACATATGGAGAACGCGGCGCATACTCTTTCCCATGCGCGCCCTACAACAGCTAAAAAAATGGTTGCTGTAGTAGAGAAATGCCTCTTTATTGCCAAAAAGGCGTTACAGGAGGGTAAAAAAGCAGATGAAGCGATCTTTCACCATGCTTTAGAAACTCTTAACAACCGCTATACGCTAATTTCTCAAATAGCTAAATATCTTGTCAATAAGTTTC
>JBMNSQ010000078.1:0-8314 GCA_050945275.1 bacterium
TAAGCTGTAAAAAAGCTCCCTAGGAATTCATCCTAAAGAGCAGTATTTTTGTTATTTTGCTTGTCAACTTAACAGAGGGCATGTCACTAAAGTGCTTGCTCTCACTTTTTATTTTCCGGCTACCGCTGGTTCAACACTTACTCGTTTGCGACCGCCCGCTCTGGTCTCAAAAACTACTACCCCATCCGCTTTAGCAAACAAGGTGTCGTCTTTACCTAGGCCAACGTTTTGGCCAGGATGAATCTTTGTTCCCCGTTGACGGACCAAAATACTACCGGCGGTAACAAACTGGCCGCCAAACCTCTTAACACCCAAGCGCTGAGCTTGGCTATCGCGTCCGTTACGCGAGCTACCTACACCTTTTTTCTTAGCAAATAGCTGTAGATCGATAAAGGTCATGTTTGCACCTCCTTACACCGTATCCGATTAGGATACCCAGTGGCAATATCCTTAAGTGCCAATTCTAATGTCTTCAAAATGGCCTGCACCCCCGGAGAATCTGCACTTCCCGGCGATAAGATACAACGAAGATAACCATCTCTAATTTCAACATCTGGTCTCAAACCCAGATGCTCTGTAAGTCCGAGCACAGCTGCCTGTGCCAAAACAGAAACAGCGGCGCAGATAATATCCTCCCCTTTAGGGGCATAAGCAGCATGTCCGTCCACGGTAAAACCGTTTAATTTCCCAGTGCAGCACCGCGAGAGGACAACGTTTATCATGGTTACGACACAATGTCCAGTATTTCTACCCGGGTATACGGCTGGCGATGCCCATAGCGACGCCGGTAATTGGTTTTAGCCATGAATTTCATACCACGAACCTTGGCTGATTTACCTTGTTCAAGTACCTTAGCCACTACCCTAGCTCCTGCCACCATGGGATTTCCTACTTTGACTCCATCGTCTTTTGATATCAATAGTACCTGGTCAAATTCTACCTCTGATTCTAGTTCCTGGGGAAGCTTCTCCACCTGGATTACATCGCCGGGTTTAACCCGATATTGCTTGCCCCCGGTCTCTATAACGGCATACATTTTTTTCACACCTCCAAAAGTAATCTCGCCGGAGAAGGCAGTACGCCCAGCCCGCCCCGCGCGGCTTACCGCCTCATTGTAGCATACCAAGACCGATGCCGTCAATGAAAACCACGAACGAACGTAGCTTCCACAAACGAGACGAGGCTCGTCTCCTACCACTACCTAGGTCTTTTTAAGCACCCGGGCTTTGGCGTGTGTGCGCAGCACCTTAGTTATCTCCAACTCTACGCCTTGCCCCACAAAATCGGCTCCATTCTCAATATCAATAACAAAACCCTCGATTCGGGCCACGGCATCTTTTGGTTTGGTCAAGTGTCCTTCCTCCACCGCAATGGTTAGCACCTGTCCTACCTGCACCGGAACAGCTGCGGCCCACAGCTCCTCTCGCGACGTTAACGGCGTTAGAGTGAAGTCCCGGCTATGAAGACTATCCACTCCCCGGATCTGGATCGGTATGCTAGTTTTTTCCTCCAGCGCCTTTAAGCTCTTGCCTCCAGAACCGATGAGTACCGCCGCCACCGAAGGATGAGCCTCTACCAATAGCGCCGCCACCGGCTGATGCGCCAACAAGCGATGAATTTCGCGACGAATTTTTAGTCCTACCGCCTGCTCAGATAAAACTTTGCCTTTACCGTCGCAATATGGGCAGGCTTTAAGAAACACATTTTCTAAACTGCGGCGCTCCTTCTTACGCGTTATTTCCACCAGACCAAGCTTAGTTAAACCGAGAACAGACGCCTTGACTTTATCGCGTTTTAACTCTTCCTCTAGAGCAGTAACCACCTGCTTCTTGGCTACGGGATCATCCATATCAATAAAATCAACAATAATTATACCGCCAATATTTCTTAATCTTAGCTGGCGAGCAATTTCTTTAACTGCTTCTAAGTTAGTTTTGAGAACCGTCTCCGGCAGCGAAGTGCGGCCGACAAATTTTCCCGTATTGACATCGATTGCCGTTAGGGCCTCTGTCTGATCTAGAACTATATAACCACCGCATTTTAGCCAGACTTTTCGCCGGAAAGTTTTCTCCACATCCGCTTCCAGGCCATAAGTAAGGAGTAGATCTTGGTCGGGATCAAAGTACTCCACTCGGCTCTTGAGATCAGGACTCATAAGGTTAAGTAGCTCCAACGTGCGCTCATATACTTCCCGGCTATCGACCACAAACCGGTCCACATCCGGTGTAAACAAATCACGGACAATACGATACACTAATTCCAAGTCCCGATAAAGTATGGCCGGTACTTTTCGCCTGCGACTGCGCCGTTTAGTAGTCTTCCACAACCGAAGAAGCAAATTAACATCCTGGCTAAATTCCTCTTCTTCTATACCAGCAGCAGCTGTACGTACAATCAGTCCCATGCCGGATGGCCTAAGCCTTTTAGCTAACTGGCGCAATCGTTCTCGCTCTTTTTCATCTTCGATACGGCGCGACACCCCCACATGATCTGTTCCCGGCATCAACACCAAATTTCGTCCCGGAAAAGTCAGATGAGTAGTAACGCGAGCACCTTTGGTTTCGCCAGGTTCTTTTACCACCTGCACTATGATGTCTTGCCCTGGTTGCAGCACTTCTTTGATACTAAGGGCCTTATTCTTGCGGACGCTTTTCGCTGCTGGCTGGGTTATAGCATCAGCTACATATAAGAAAGCATTGCGGTCCAACCCAATATCCACAAACGCCGCCTCCATACCAGGCAGCACATTTTGTACCCGTCCTTTATAAATATTGCCGCTTAAACGCTGAACATCCCCTTGCTCCACATACAGTTCCACCAGGCCTCTGTCTTCTAGGACCGCCACCCAGGTCTCGTCTGTTGCTGCGTGAACTAAGATCTCTGTCTTCACTGGACCTCCCCCGCTTCCACAGGCAGTCGTACGCGGGCCAAAGGAGAAACCAACTGTCCGAATCGCTCCACAAACAAATTTATCCGGTGGATATGCTTGACTTCTCCTGCCACATCAGCAAAATCAAAGAATGCCTGTAGCAGTTGCTCCGGCCTCAAATTACCTTGTTGCCCACTAGATAAAAGGAGCCTCCAATGGCAAACACTACCAGTTGGATAAAACTCGGCTTTTATTATCAGCGGCTTAATATTTACTTGACTTGTTCTTTTTTTCGTCATCTTGGTTATAATTATTTCCGGTTGAAGCAGGAACTTGTCCCACTTATTCATAGCCAGAGCCTGATCAGAAGTTGCCATCTCTCCCTCGACCCGGTACAAAGCCGCCACCACCTGGGACATAAGAGCAGGACTGCTGCTGGCCACCGGCTGGGCGGCTAATACTTCGATTGCTGGCGGTAGCTGCTCATTTAAGCGGCGTCGAAATTCCGCCGCCGGTACATACTCGCTCAGCTCAAAATCGGCATACTCACCTTCGGAGGTACTTCCTAAGGCCAAAGCCGAAGCAAAGCTGATCTTTAACCGGGGTGTAAAGCCTTCACTTAACGCCACCGGCAATTTAGCCCGACGCACAGCCTTCTCCACCGCCCCCACCAGGTCCAGGTGAGAAATAAAACGTACCGCCTGGCCTTTAGCTAATTTTATTCTAATCTTCATTTCTTCTCACCTCGTCGCTGGATAGGAATCTGAAGCGAAGGGCACACACCGCAGGCGCTACATCTATCATGGCTGCAGTCAACCGTAGCTTCTCCTTGAACAGCCCGTGCTCTTTCAGCCAGCAAAAACTCCCGTTTTACCCCTGGGCTTAAGTGTTCCCAAGGCAGTACTTCATCCTCAGAGATGGTACGATTGGCATAAAAAGCTGGGTCCACTTTAGAGTCACTAAATGCTTGTTCCCACCGCTCGAGGCTAAAATACTCACTCCAACCGTCTAGCCTAGATCCCAACTGCCAAGCTCGCTCCAAAGAATCCGCTACTCGCCGGTCACCCTTAGAAAACACAGCCTCCAAGAAACTGTTCTCCGGATCGTGCCAGCGGTGCTCCAACTTTCGTCCCCTTATCTTGCTGTTTAAAAGCAACTGACGACGCTTGAGCTCTTCTTTCGGCAACTGTCCTTCCCATTGAAAAGGCGTATGAGGCTTAGGGACAAAATTGGAAGTAGATACTGTCACCCGCGTAATTTGGCCGCTGCTCAGCTTAAGGTTAGCAACTTTTTCGGCCAAACTGGCAATGGCTATAACGTCATCGTCGGTTTCCGTAGGCAATCCGATCATAAAGTATAGCTTAAAAGCCCGCCAACCAGCCTCGGCCGCTAGCGTTACTGCTCGGAGCAAATCTTCTTCGGTAACATTTTTATTAATAACATCGCGCAGGCGCTGGCTACCTGCCTCTGGGGCAAAAGTAACACTGGAGCGGCGCACTTGGTGAATCTTTCGTGCTTGTTCCACAGCAAAACTGTCCGCTCTAAGCGAAGGCAATGATACCCTGATGCCCCCTGGGCCGCAGTCCTTTATCAAATCATCGATCAGCTCTTCAATCTGAGAGTAATCTAAGCTGGACAAAGAACTAAGCGAGATTTCATCGTAACCGGTGGCCGCCAAAAGCTCCCCGGCGTGACGAAGAAGAGTCTCCTTGCTCCGCTCCCTAACCGGGCGGTAAATGATTCCCGCCTGACAAAAACGACACCCGCGAGCACAACCACGAAACAACTCTATCATACCTCGGTTGTGAACAACGTCGATATAAGGCACAACTGGTTTGGTAGAATAAATCACCTGGTCCAAATCGCGAACAACCCGCTTAGTTATTCGAGTAGGAATATCTGGTTTCAGCGGGGAAATTCTGCCCACCGTGCCATCAGGTCGATAACTGACATCATAAAACGAAGGGACATACACCCCCGGTATACGGGCCACGTCGGCCAAAAATTCTTGCCGTCCTCCTCTTTTCTGACGCCAAGCTTTAAAAGCCTCTATAATGTCGCCTAGTACTTCTTCCCCTTCTCCTAGCACCACAAAGTCTAAAAATGGCGCCAATGGCTCCGGATTATAAGCACAAGGTCCCCCGGCTAAGATAAAGGGATCATTTTCAGCCCGCTGGGCCGATCTTAGCGGTATGTTACCTAAAGCCAGCATATTAAGGATGTTAGTGTAAGTCATTTCGTATTGCAGGGTAAAGCCGATAAGGTCGAATTTAAAGAGAGGTGTTTTTGTCTCTAAGGTAAATAGCGGCTGCCCTGCCTGCCTGAGCTCGTCTTCCATATCGCCCCAGGGGGCATAAACTCGTTCCATCAAGGCATCGGAGCGGCTGTTAACAACTTGATAGAGAATATGAGACCCTAGGTGCGACATACCAACCTCGTAAATATCAGGGAAAGCCAGTACCATCTTCGCCGGGATAGTCTGATGATCCTTTATAACTTCATTTAGTTCTCCACCCACATAACGAGCCGGTTTTTCTACCCGGCTCAGTATATCAGCCAATATAGACTCTCTACTGGTCATATTGCCATCTCCTATCTAATCTGCTAACGCATTTTGGATCAATTATTAGATTGCAGATATCTCTAATTGTACTAACAATGGCCAGTAAATGGTGTTTCTTCGCCACCACCACAAAATCCTGGTTAACATCCTCAAGTTTTGCTTCCACCCTGGCCGCAGGGCTATTTTTTCCTGGTAATCAAATCTCTCAAAGTTAGGTTTGGTCCGCCTGTAAGTAGTCCTGTTATTAGATCGTCTTCACTTATTATAGCCATAATACCATAATCTTTGTCCAACACACAGATTACATGGTAACGACCGGTAGCAAATTGTTTTACCACATGGCGCAGCTGGGTATCGGAGGCGGCAACTAGCGATTCGCCCGTTACCACTTGGCCCGGTCCTAACCCTTTTTTCTTACGGGTTAAATAGCGCATAAGCACTAGCCCCGCCCACCTGCGTTCCTCAGTAGCCGCTACCCACACAAAAACTCCTAAGATGGCGGTGTTTAGAAACAACCAACCATGACGTGACAATGCTAAACCCAGGCAAATTAAAACAGCGCCCAAAGCCTGACCGAGTCGCGCTGCGATATCGGTGGCTTGGCGCCAAGAAAGATTCCGGGCCAAATAGGCTCTAAGGATTCGACCACCATCTAAGGGCAGTGCCGGCAGCAAATTAAAGACAGCCAACGCTAAATTAGCCTGAACAAATAGGCCGGCCAAGGACCGGTTCCAGATTCCATAACCGGCCAATAACCAAGCCATCCCTGCTAAAACTAGGTTCTCCACCGGTCCAGCTACAGCCACGGCGACCTCCAGCTCAGGACTTAAAGCCGACAAGTCCAGATCGTGAATGCGAGCTACACCGCCAAAAGGCAGAATTTCGATTCCATCCACCTTCAGACCATAAGAGGCAGCCACCACAGCATGCGTAATCTCATGCAGCAAAGCCGCCCCGTAAAAAACTAGAGCCTCGGTCAGATAGCCCACTACACCATAAGCAGCCAATAATAAGAAAAAGAATATGTTTACCGTCACTTGTACTCCCAGCATACGGCCTAGTTTCAACTGCTAACCTCCACCCCTGGGTCAGTAACTTGGTCTTCGTTAGAGTCCACCGGGTCTGCAGGCACAGTATCAGCATCGGTATCTGCAGGAGCTAAAGTCGGCACAATTGCTTCCTCAATTACCCCAAGTTTTATTGCAGGATCAACATTTATACCCCTTTCCTTGATTTCCAGATGGAGATGAGGTCCGCTGCTAACACCACTGTTTCCTACTGTGCCCACGATGTCACCGCTTTTAATTACCTGTTTTGGCTCCACCATAACTTGGTCCATGTGTCCATACAAACTAACGACGCCGCTACCATGCTTTATTTCCACCACTTTCCCTAGCAACTCTTCTTCTTCGATCCGGCTAACATAGCCGCTGGCTATGGCCCGTATAGGTGTGCCCAGGGGGGCCGTAATATCGATCCCTTGGTGAAACCGTTTTTCACCTGACACTGGATGTAGACGCCAACCGTAACGTGAGTTAACCTGCCCGTCTTCAACCGGAAACAGATAACCAGAGAGGGAGGGGCCCATTTCATCTTGTTTCTGAGAATTCAGGGCGGCCAATACAGGGAGGTGTAGGCTCTCTTCCCCCCAAGAGCGCAGCCGCTCTAAACTTACAACTGGCTTATATTCGGCCACCGACCAATGTATATGTCGCACTAAGCCGTTTGTTAAGGGTAGGTTAATTTTGACCAACCCTAAAACAGCCAAGTATAGCACCCCCGCCACTAATATCTGGCGTAACAGTAGAGACTCGCTTCCCATTGTTCGCAGGCGACGTCGCAGGCTGTGCCAGCGATAGCCAACTCCCACAGCCTTTCCCTCCCGATAACTTTGTCCCTAAATCATATGCCAGCGGTACTAAAATATGAAAAAGAAAAACTCTGCAACAAAAGTCGCAGAGTTTTTCTAGCTAGTTTTATTTGTCAGCCCACAGTTTCCCCGCTTTAGCGAAATCATGATGCTCCATCTCCCGCAAAATCACCGATACCGCTTCCGGTTTCACCTCTAAGCTATCGCAGATAGCGTCAGTGACCTTACTCACCAAAGATCGTTTCTGATCCACAGTACGCCCAGCTAACAGCTCAATTTGGACAATCGGCATAATTTCCCCTCCTCAAAATTTCGGCTTAAACAGCCCTAAATTATGGGTATTCTTGGATACCGGCCCAATATCCTGCTACCCTAATAAACAAAGAAAATTTATACGCTAAAGTTAGCGTATAAATTTTTTCATAACATCAAGAAGCTCGTCTACAGCTGCCGCCCCACCGCCACGCTCTATAGCTCTGGCCACACAACCTCTTGTATGATCTTCCAGTACCATAAGTCCAACTTTGTTAAGGGCTGCTTGAACAGCTGACAGTTGTGTTAGTATATCCACGCAATACCGTCCGTCATCAATCATTTTCTGAATACCACGTACTTGACCCTCTATCTTGCGCAATCTGTCAAGCATATTCTTTTTGTCGGCCTCATAGGAAGGTTGTGCCTCCATACCCCTCCCCCTTTCTATCCATATAGGTAACATATTTTGTGACTCCGTCTACCCTTACCAGGTAAGTTCAACTTAATTATAGCGGTGCAATTTTTGAAAATCAACACTGATAAGTCAAATAAAGCCACCTTTTAACCAATAGTGGTGGGGATCCGTTGAATGAAGACTCTAGGCCGTGGTATAATGTAACCAGCATGGTGTAAAAAAGGAGTGCATTTTTTTGAAAGAGCAAGTTGAAAAAGCTTTGGCTAAAGTCCGGCCTTCACTTCAGGCCGATGGGGGCGATGTAGAGCTTGTCTCGGTTGATGACAATTCCGGCGTTGTAAC
>JBMNSQ010000079.1:0-8040 GCA_050945275.1 bacterium
CAAATAAAGGGCCAAAGAGGATGATGTTTCGGTGAATAAGTTAGATCAAAACTACCCCGTGCTAGCTATTCTTTGTTCAGAAGGGCCGCTAGATTTGGATTGGCCGGAGCTGGATTTTGCTCGTCGACTTTTATTGTTGGCCCAAGAGCGTAAAATAGTGGCTTTCTTAACTACTCCCTCGGACCTAGATTTTACTAACTACTCTGCTATTGGCTACACTATTTTGTCGGATAGCGAGCACACTTGGTATATGCAGCGGTTCCCTTTTCCTCAAATGATCTATAACCGCGTAGGGATATTGGTGAAAGAAGAGGCTCACTCAAAATATAGTTATCTTTTTTCGGAATTTCTCCCGACCACAGGAAACACACACGTCTTTAACTGCGGTTGGTTAAATAAATGGAATGTTTACCAAAAATTGGTGGAGGCATCTGAGCTTAAAGTCCACATTCCGGTTACGGAACAATTTAGCTTAGAAAAGCTGGCAATTTTTCTAAAAAGATATCGAAAGGTTTATGTTAAGCCCCAAAGTGGATCTTACGGTAGGGGGATAATCCGGGTAACCAAATGGCCGGACGTCTATTTTTGTGAGTCCCATACTAAGCAGGGAAAGAAGCACTCACAGCTATGTAGCAATCTAGAAGAAATAGTGAAGTTATTGCTTCCTGAGGAGAGTTATCTAGTACAACAAGGTGTGGACCTAGCTGCGTTGGCGGGCCGGGTAGCAGACTTTCGGGTTCATCTGATAAAAAGTGGAAGAGAGGGCTGGGAAGTGGCAGGGGCCGTAGGACGCCGGGCTTCCTTAATGGGAGTAGTGACCCATGGCTGGTGCGGGGGCTCCTGTGAACCAGCGGAGACACTTTTAGCCCAGCTCTTTCTGGACCAAGCTTCTGACTGCTTCGATAGCCTTATCCAAGCTGCAGTGGCCATTGCCTGCTACCTAGATACCCAATTACCGGGAACGCTGGCAGAGCTAGGGTTTGATATCGGTTTTGATCGGGAGGGGCAACTATGGTTGCTAGAGGTCAATGACCGGCCGAATCACCTCTTGTTAAAGCTGGTAGACAAACAAGCCGAAGAACGGTTAGCGTCACTTTTATTAGATTACTGTTGGTATTTGGTAGCCGTAGACCAATGCTAAGGTGGCATATCAAGGGAGAGGGCACATTTTCGGCGTTATCTTCATATGCTGTAGTGATATTCCAGAAATGGCATACAAATACTGTTTCGCCCAGAAGAAAGGGATGAGACATGATGAATACAAGCCGATATTACCTGCAACAAGCAGGAAAAGTACCTCCAGTTCCCTGTCCACCTAGTTGTTGCCCATCCACGGGTGAGCTAATCTCTAACCCTGGTTTTGAAGGGGCATTTTCTGCCCAGGGCGTACCGCAAGGGTGGCAAGGCACCAATGTGGAGCAGGAAAATGTCCAGGAGAAAATACACTCTGGATTAAAGGCGGTAGTCCTGGGCGCAAATCCGAGCAATGATGCTACGTTGTCTCAGGAGATAACTGACGAGAATTTGATCATCCCCGAGTGCAACTACCATTTCTCCTTTTTCGCTGGTGGATCGTTGGGCAATGGCAGCACCTTCACTGGCTCAGTTGTCTTTCTTGATTCCGGCGGCAATGAAATTGCTCGCACCGATATTACCATTATCGATCAGTCGATTACTGCCGGAGTTGGAAAATACTACTACGTCATAACGCCAACGGCTCCAGCTAATCTGGCCACTATACGAGTAGAGTTTGTAAAGGATGGTGTAGGCCAGATAGATTTAGATGATGTTTCGTTATCCATTGCTTAGAGCGCGAGCCTTGACCTTGCAGAAACTTAATATGTGTCCTAACTGAAAGGACGGGATATTTATGAATAGAGATAATGTCCAAAATCGGAAAAACGGAGAATGTCCACCAGCGTGTTGCCCTAACACTGGTGAGCTAGCCCCTAACTTTGGCTTCGAGGGCAACTTTGTGGCCTCTAATGACGACCTGGTTCCTGTAGGCTGGTTTGGATTTAATGTAACGCAAGAGACCAGGCAGCAGTTTATTCATAGCGGTGAAAAGGCAGTGCAGCTGGGCAGACGTCCACCGGATAACGCCGGCCTAACTACAGGACCGATTGTGGCAGGGGTTACCCCAGGTTGCTTTTATATTTTGTCTTTTACTGCCGGTGGTGAGGGACCGGCCAACTTTACTGGTGAGCTAATCTTTATCGATTCTATGGGCAACGAAACCACAGCTGGTACCATTGAGATAATAGGCCAATCGAAAGTGGCTGGTGTTGGGGTTTACTATCGTGCCATCTTTGGTCCGGCCCCTCAGGACCTGGCGGCCGTGAGAATAGAGTTCAACAAAATAGGAGTAGGTTCAATAGATTTAGACAATGTTTCTTTAACCATTGCTTAGATTAAGCACAAAACCCTGCCGGACATCGGCAGGGTTTTGTAAATGCCCTGTGGGAAATTGTGTTAGCGCTGAGCAAAAATCTCAATGACCATTACACCAGACATGTTACCGGTATAGCGAGAAACACCAACACCTACTTTATTGAACTTGGGGTCTAACATAATAGCTCTGTGACCGCTACTGCGTATAAGGTTAGCGTGGGCCTGGTAGACTGATCCGGCTGCTGCTAGGTTCTCACCTAGATAGGAGTACTTGTAACCTTCCCGGGTCAAATGTTGTCCAGCGGTTCCGAGGCCCGGAATGTTGTGCTCGTAAGAACGTATTTCCACCAGTTTGTTGGCTCTTATTCGGGCCACGCGTACTAATTCTAGGTCTACAGTCACCGGTCCTACGCCGGCTTTGGCTCGTTCCTGGTTGATGTAGTTTATTAGCTGTTGTTCTTCAGCAGTTAAACCGGCCGGTATGTCCGTGGGCGGCTCCTCGGGCTGGCCGCCGTCGGGTGGGTTAGGATTTGGGTTCGGGTTCGGGGAAGGTGCTGGTGATGTAGGATAAGGTGTACTGGGCCTATTATTTTGGTATCTGTTTAGATAGTCTAGATACCAGTTAGGGTTTTGTTGAGGATTAGTCGGATAAGATGGTGACGGATTCGGTCTAGGTGTTGGTGTAGGATTAGGATTCGGTGTGGGATTTGGTGTTGGATTAGGTTTCGGGTTAGGAGTTGGGGTTGGGGTCGTTGGTCGGCTGGGCGTAAGCGGGCTGTTGGAATATTGCTGCATATACTGCAAATACCATTCAGCGGAGCCATAAGCCGGGGCGGCCCAAGTTGTGGCCGATAGTGCCAGCACTGCGACCAGTGATACAGTGACTACGGTCAGACTCAAGAGCTTTTTCTTCACTACGTGTTCCTCCTTAGCAAACTTCATCGAAAGATGGCACCTAGTAACCGAAACAGCGAGAAAAATTGCTTAAAAGGAGTCTGGTTACAACTCCTTGTCCCATTATAAGTTGCACTTTCGTTGACGGCAATGAGGGTAAAGAGTGATCAAATATCATCTCCTCTGTTCTTTGGCACGAGACAAGCCCGTTAAAGATAACACCGAGCATTTCGCCCCGGTGGAAAAAATGGGAAGAGCAATTACAGATAGGAACCTTTTGTCTAGTTCTTTCATACCATAAAGCAGCTAAGAAACCAGAGGACTGCAAGCGAATGCTCGGTTTTTTGGTTTGCTAGGCAAGAAAGGAGGATTATTTGTTATGCCAAATGGTCCACTTATTCCCGGCTGTGAATTATCATCTCCAGTTGTAGATTGTATCGAGGTACTAAAAGTTTATGATCAGTGCGTGAAGGAAGATGTTCTGCCCCAGCAGATTGACCTACCCGCGGGTTGTCCCAATCCTTTACCGCCAGGAGCTACGGTGGAGTGCAATCAGGTATTTGATATTGAAGCGGCAACTGGCCTTCCCGAAACACGGTGTGAAGTTATAAACATTGGGCCGCCAGATGCTGAGGGCTTTGCTGATGTAACCGTGAGGCAGCGCATAGTGTTTGATATCACTATACGCGATGCATTCGGCAATATTCTTTGTGGTCCATCACGCATCGGGCCTGAGTTCTTCTTTAATACTGTACTATTGTTTGCCCCGGAAGGCACGTTTGGCCAGTGCCGAATCTTAAGTACCCTTTGCTTCTGCGAAATTATTCCCGATCCAGACAATCCCAGCTTTAACGTCCTTCTTTGCACCAAGAAAATCTGTAAGGAGATCCAAATCAAAGCCTTGGTTAAGCTTTGTGTACCCACCTATGGCTTCTGTGTCCCAGCACCTTGTGTGACTAGACCGCAGCCTGAGTTCCCCTGTCCGCCGGAAAATATCTTCCCGCCGCAAAGACCGCAACCAAACACTTCCGCTTAAGTATGAATAAGGGAGAGGCCAGCGCGCCTCTCCCTTGGCACACTGGGTAGGCTTAGCTTAAAAGAACTTAAGGAGGGACAGACTTGAATCCGTTGGTTAGAACTGAGGTGATTGTGGGCGAGAATACGGCTGAATTATTGCTGGAGTCAGAGGTAGCTCTTTTTAATCCGGCCCTAAAGGTTCGTAATGTTATTGGGGAAATACTGAACGTAACGACCCACATATTACCGGATACGGTGTTGGTGCAGGGCCAGGTAAAGCACCACCTTTTTTACGTTGGTACCGACATGGTGGTACATCACCAAACTAAGGAAGTGCCATTTTGTACTTATGCCCAGATACCGGGTACAGAGCCATCGATGAAGGCCAGTGTTCACCACTGTATCGAAAGCATATTATCTGATCTGGGTGCTGATGGCACTCTGGTAAAGCTAAAGGCGGTATTGGGTTTACTGGTTAAAGTGACCGAAGAGCGGGAACTGAAATTAGAAGAGGGTGAGGGGCCGTCTTATTTGCTGCCGGGTATTTGCGGCGAGAGCATGGTAGAAGAGGTATATGAGAGTACGATTACTCTAAATAAGTCAGCTCTCAAAGTAACAGAGGTAAACGCCCAGGTGATTATTTCAGAGGCTCAAGTAATTGCTGACAAGGTAGTAGTTAAAGGCCATATTAGTGAAGATGTCTTTGCGGTGGGAGCCGAGGACAATATAGAGCATCATCAAAAGGAAGATATCCCCTTCAGCAGCTTAGTTGAGCTCCCTGGTGTTTGCCGCGGTATGCAGGCGGAGGTTAGGGCTGAGGTAGACGAAATTAGATATGAGCTAGCCGAATCAGGTAGCGAATTAAAACAAAAGATTGTTTACGCCCTGCTGGTAAAAGTAAGTCAAGATATAGAGATGGGGCTAGCTGTGGGGGGCACCCTTATTAAAGCAAAGCGAGTAGTAGGAACCGAGACGCTCTGCAAGTTGCTACAGTACAGTTTAGACTTGGTGCCAGCTGCCCAAAAAGTAAATCAAGTAACAGGAGAAGTAACAGATCTTAATGCCGATGTAATTGCCGGTAAGGTGATTATACAAGGGATTTTCGACGCTCGCATCTATTTCACTGATCATGATGGTATCAACTATGAGACTGAGGAACGGCTGCCATTTGTTGGCCATGTGGCTGTGGATGGAGCCGAGCCGGGAATGAAAGCCAAGGTGACCCCGACTGTGTCTGGCATTATCACAGAATTTAATGCTGCTGATAATCTTCTTCATATCAAGGTCTTGCTTAAGATGAGGGTGAAAGCGCTGCAGTGGGTACAAGCGGCGGTAGCTGAGTGCGCAATAGCCTGAAAGTAGGGGCAGCTTGCATCCGAAGGAAGACCCTTGAAAACCTTCTGTGGTTGCCCGTATGCAGTGGTACAGCCTTCGGGAAGGTACAGAGACCTGTCCAACCGGGGCATGTTCTATAAAACAGCGCTTATGCCACCAGC
Source organism: bacterium (assembly GCA_050945275.1). Classification (GTDB taxonomy): domain Bacteria; phylum Bacillota; class DTU030; order DUMP01; family DUMP01; genus JAAYWY01. The sequence continues at coordinate 5,799 of JBMNSQ010000079.1, forward strand.
AGGTAACGACAGACCGGGGCTTTGCTAATAGTTAGCAGGCCTTCTTTTTTTCATTTAACCGCCATATCTTTATACTACCATACGCGGTTGGAGGGCGAGGCTAATGAGTCAGCAGGTAGCGGAGCAATTGGTCTATAAGTTGGTGCAGAGTTTCACTCTGCCGACTAAGTTGGATACTTGTGTTCGCATAGCGACTTGTCCCCATGAGGTAGGGGATCTTACGGGAGAGTTTTTGGCTATCCGTTGGCAGCTGGATGGACAGCGACTGCAGATTGGGGGCGAATTTAAGGTTAGTGGAACACTAATCTTACCGGGTGGCCAGTTGCAGTTATTCACCAAAACTAATAGTTTTGGCTTGAAACTTCTTTTGCCAGAGAAAGTCTTAGCAGGCCACGTAACGATTGTACCCGAGGTGGAGGGGTTGACTTACACTATTGACCAGATAAGACGAAAACAGGTTGACATTAAGATCGTCATTCCTTGTAGCTTCACCTTGAAGGTTATGGCCGCTGGGCCTTCTAAAGAGGCGGAGCTGTTGGCCCAAGGTTGCTTTCGCTCCGCCTTCGTTCCTGTGGTACTTCTTAGCCAAGAGGAGAGCTTTAGGCGGGAATTGCTGTTGCCGCTGGATCCGCCGGGGCGGAAAATTGTGCGGGCAGATATCAACGAACAGAATGTTCGTGCTCATCTGGCCTTACCATCGGTGGTCAGCGGAATCGCTAACGAAGATATTCTTTATTTAGGTATCGATGGGTGTTTGCACGAGCTTAACCACACCACCGATTGGAGCCATTTGTGGCCCACTGAAATAAAGTTGCAGACAGGGCAGCCGCAGGTAACGGTCCGAGGCGAAATCATCCGAGCTGAGCTTATGGCTCAAGGGCACACCTTATCTCTTAGTATAAAAGAAACAATAAACCTTAAAGTGTGTCAGGAGCGGCCAACAAAAGTTTTATTGGCTAATGACAATGCACCATCGAATCAATCTCTGTTAGCGCGGATTCCGTTTGTTGTGGCCGAACAAAGCGAGAGTGAACTGGTTCCGGTTTCCCTAACATTAAATGAGGAGCCGACTGTTCCTGGGCAGCCGCAGGTAAAAATAATAAATCTAGGCGGCCGTGCCCATCAGGGGCAAGTGGTACTTTCGGGGCTACTTGAGATTGCTTTTCCCTATGTGGATCATATGGGGAGAGAGCGGTTTTGGCATAGCACTATGCCCTTAACAAGAGTGATAGCGATAAAAGCTAGCAGCCCCGGCCAACAGGTGCATGCCACTGCAGCAGTGGAGAGTGTGCAGTTTACGGTCCCAGGAGACAGGCAATTAGAACTTCAGGCTCTGTGTGTTTTTCAGGTTTATCTCCTGGAGCCAAAGTTGGTAGCGGTGATGATGGCTTCGGCACTACCGGAGATGAGGGCCCAGCAAGCACAAGCTCTGATAGAGCAACTGGTTGGCGAACAAAGCCGGGACATGTTATTAGAAGAAACCATGATGTTCTCGGATAACAAGTTCTCGGTGGTGGATCATAGCGTCTCTTCCGAGGTAAGTGAGGTGCACGTTGGCTATGGTAGTCTCTCTTGCCGGGGAGAAGTTTTAGTGGGTTTATATTATTTAAGTGAGTCTCGGGAAGAATGTTACCAGGAGCTTAGACTTCCCTGGCAGATAACGCTGGATATTGCTGCTGCCAAACCTCAGTGGCTGTGCGATGTAACTGCTGAGGCTAACCTACTGCCCCTAGAGCTAGCTTCAGATAATGGGGGCACCGTAATACGAGTGGCCTGCACTGTAGTTGGGCGGGCGTATTGTCCTTCGGTAGTATCGGTTATAACTGGTTTGTACTCCCATGACCCAGCAACTTCCGAGTGGCCAATAAAGGCGACTCTACGCCAAGAAGCGGAGCTTGGGGTCATGATTAGCCCTCGCCGCTGGAGGCCATCTTATGGAGGTCGGGTAGCAGTAGAAGTTAAACAGGTGAGCTTCAAGGCTGGCCAGGGAGAGGTTACGGCTCTGGGAGAGCTAGCGCTAGCTGTGGACTATACTCTCCCATTGGGTACTGTTCAAAGGTGGCAGGAGGAGCGGCCGTTTGAGCTAGTTTTTGCTTGCCCAAAGGCTAAGCCAGATTTAGAAGTACGAGGAGAGCTAAAAGTAACAGAGGTACTTCATCAAAAGTCTTCAAAAAAAGATGCCCAGAGGCCAAGAGCCGGTGGGCAGTCCATGCAGGTAGCAGTGGTTTTTATGGCGGATCTA
>JBMNSQ010000080.1:0-7999 GCA_050945275.1 bacterium
CCCTTTTAAGCACCGCCATTGCCACCCCACTGGGTGTGGGGACGGCCATTTTCCTCACTGAATATACCCGTGAAGGAACCTTCTCCAAGATTATCCGTTTCGGCACAGAAAGCTTGGCTGGCATACCCTCTATTATTTTTGGACTGTTTGGTTTTCTGTTTTTCGTCATCCGACTTAATATGGGCTGGTCGATCTTGTCCGGAGCGCTAACTTTGGCCAGCATGATGTTGCCCACAGTGGTGAGAACGTCTGAAGAAGCCCTCCACACAGTACCCGACGTTTATCGTGAAATCAGCTTTGCCTTAGGCGCCAGCAGATGGCAGACAGTAACCTCGGTGGTTCTTCCTACCGCAATGCCAGGCATAGTAACCGGCATAATTTTGGCCATTGGACGAGCAGTAGGAGAAACTGCCGCCGTAATTTTCACCGCCGGCTCATCTTTGCGCCTGCCTAAGTCTGTGTTCGATCCCGTTCGTACATTGCCTGTGCATTTTTATATCTTAGCCCGGGAAGGAATATCCGCTAAGAACGCCTACGGCACAGCAGCAGTGCTCATGATAGCGGTTCTCGCAGTAAATGTATCGGCCTATCTGATAATAAACTCGGTAATAGCCCGCCGGCAGGAAGGGAGATGAAGCCAGTGACAAAGGCAGCCCTTAACGATTCGCCTTACAAAATACAGGCCGTGGACTTTAGCTTCTCTTATGCCTACGGCGAAACTTGGGCTCTGCAGTCTCTTAATCTCGTAGTGAAGCCTGGGTCGCTCCTTACCATTATGGGGCCCACCGGCAGCGGCAAAACCACTTTCCTGCGGGCTCTCAACCGCCTTAACGATCGCGTGGTCGGAACCGGCCATACCGGGCAACTCCTACTTGATGGTGAAGACATTTATGGTCCGGGAATTGATGTGGCCGAACTAAGACGGCGGGTGGGGATGGTGTTCGCCCTCCCGACGCCACTGCCACTATCTATATACGAGAATGTGGCTTATGGTCCGCGCAAGAAAGGAATCCGCTCGCGAAAAGAACTAGATAATATTGTTGAGCAATCGCTTAGGACAGCAGCTATTTTCGATGAAGTAAAAGATCGCCTGCACTCATCCGCTGAGCGACTGTCCGGCGGGCAGCAACAGCGGGTAGCCCTGGCCCGTGTTCTGGCCGTAAATCCAGAAGTTATTCTTCTGGACGAGCCAACCTCCGGCCTTGATCCTTTATCCACGCTTCGCATTGAGGAAACCCTGCGGGAACTAAGGTCGGATTTTACCATTATTATGGTCACCCATGACCCACTTCAGGCAGCTCGTATCAACAGCGATGTAGCCTTTTTTTACCTGGGCGAATTGATCGAAGTTGGTCCGGCCGCCGAAATATTCACCCGTCCTAAGAACCAACGCACGGAAGATTACATCACAGGGAAATTTGGCTAACTATTTAAGGTGGGATAGCATGAATGCCGATGAAATTGCTAAAATAGAATTAAAAGAGTTTGAGCTGTATTATGGTGACTTTCGCGTTCTAAAAAAAATCTCTACCACCTTTGCCAGAAGTTCCATCACCGCTATCATTGGCCCGTCCGGCTGCGGCAAATCGACCCTACTGCGCAGTATTAACCGGATGAATGACCTTATCGAGGGAGTCAGGGTGGCTGGAGAAATTCTTCTCGACGGGAAAAATATTTACGACCCGGATGTGGATCTTATTTGGCTAAGAGCCCGCATCGGTATGGTGTTTCAACGTCCAGTAGCCTTTCCACTGTCTATTTTTGATAACGTAGCCGCCGCACCGCGAGTGCGGGGAATCGCCAATCGCACAGAGCTAGAACAGATTGTGGAAAAAAGCCTTAAGGCAGTGGGACTATGGTCAGATGTAAAAAATAGCCTCGGCCAAACAGCCTCTACCCTCTCCTTAGGCGACCAACAAAAGCTAAGCATCGCCCGTGCCATAGCCACTGAGCCCGATGTAGTGCTGTTTGATGAACCGTGCTCCGCCCTGGATCCCATCGCTACACATACGGTTGAAGACCTCATGCGGTCCTTAAGCGAAAATTACACCATTATTATTGTCACCCATAATATGCAGCAAGCAGCACGAGCCTCAGATTACACCATGTTTATGTTAGACGGGAATATTGTCGAATATGGCCCCACGAGGAACTTGTTTACTAATCCGAAAGATATCCGAACAGAAAACTACGTAACCGGCAAGCTCGGGTAGTTGTTTGCCACTAAATTGTTTACGGGGGGATACAAACCGATGACTAACCCGCGGATAGCATTTGAAAAAGAACTGCGAGAATTAGACGACAGCCTCCTGACCATGGGAAAAGAAGCGGAGACAATGCTGGAAAATGCCCTCACGGCGCTGGCCCAGCAGGATATTAAACTGGCCGATAAAGTTATCGAGCATGATGATATTGTGGATGACATGCGTTTTGCCGTGGAGAAGAAATGTATTGAGTTGATAGCCACTCAGCACCCGGCAGCCAAGGATCTTCGGCGCATCTTTGCCGCTATCGCCATCGCCAGCGATGTGGAGAGAGTAGGCGACTATTCGGTGGACATAGCCAAAATCGTGAAAAGGCTACCTCATCAACCGTTTTTTAAGCCGCTAATTGATATACCAAAAATGGAACGGGCAGTCGCTAAAATGCTAAGAGAGGGTCTCGAAGGCTTCGTCTCCCGTGATCTGGACCTGATCGAAAAAATGCTAAACAGCGACGATGAAGTGGACCGTCTTTACGAGATGCTTCACGACGAGCTGTGCGACTTTATGAAAAGAGACCCCAGCACCATTGACCAGGCAGTCCAGCTTCTCCTCGTCTCGCGTTATCTGGAACGTATTGCGGATCACATCACCAATATGGGTGAGCGCGTCTTTTATGTAGAAACAGGGAAAATTATCGAGGTGTAATTGGACGCGTAAGGGCCAGAAATCTGGCCCTGTACACAACCTACCTTATCTGGAGACTTCAGCTAACTCGAAATTGCTGAGAAGACCAAATTACAAAATGATAGCTACATAATCCACTTCCTGTTAATGTTGTAATGACAGATAAAAAACAACCCCACCGAAAATACAAGCAGCAACCCATAGCACAAAAGGGGCGGCAGAAGATTGGTTCCTGAGATAGCACCGTTTAGAATGTCTGTCCCATAGGTAAGCGGCAGCAAGAAAGCCACAGGTTGCAAAAATACAGGCAGGCTAGAAACAGGTACAAACAGACCACACAAAAACAGCATCGGGAACCGGAAGAAATTCGAAAAGGTTTGTGCTTCGAAAACCTGTTTGGCCGATACTGCAATAAACAGTCCGAGCAAGGTCGATGTGATGGCAATTAGCAATACCGCCAGTAGCACCGACCCCCATTTTATTCCGCCTAAGTTAACGAAAAAAGCGGCAAAAACAACGGGGACAAAGGCGTTAAAAACTCCGAAAACGATGGCTCCAGTGATCTTTGCCAATACCATCATGCCGAGGCTAATCGGCGCTAGGAGCAATCTGTCAAAAGAACGCCCGCTTCGCTCAAAGGTGATGGTTACAGCTAGCATGGAAGTTGTCCCAAACAAAACGCTCATGGCAATCAGACCAGGCAGCAGCTCCAGCATACTCCCGCCGGGAGAGCGGATCAACTGCATCAGCGTCCAGGACAATGGAAAGATTATTCCCCAACTGATATTTGGCGGTTTAAGATAATAGTTTTTCACATCCTTTTTAAGGATATTCCAGAACGCTATCCAGCTTTTCATTGACCAGCACCCCTTTTCTCCTTTTCCTTTTTGAGTTTGGCAGCTTCGATGCCAGTCAGCTTGACAAACACGTCCTCGAGCGTTGGCCTTTGCTCTGTAGCTTCATAAACCACTATACCGTTACGGTCAAAATACTGTATGACCGGCAGCAGCGGAATCCGATTCTCTGATTTAAGTACCAGCGAATAATCATTTGTTGTTTTAACAGTGATGCCTTTAAACTGGGCTTGCAGACCAGTGGCAAGGTTTTGGGCATTGTTATCTGTCACCAGCCGGATCGCGTGGCCATGTGATATATTGTCCATCAGTTCTCGTTTAGACCCATTAGCTATGATCTTGCCATCTACAATAAAAGCCAGCCTGTCACAAATACGCTCAGCATCTTCGATATAGTGGGTAGTGAGAAATACAGTAGTACCCTGGTCTTTCAAGTTTATGATTAAATCTCGTATTTGGCGGGCACTTTCCACATCTACACCAGTGGTCGGCTCATCGAGAAACAGTATGCGAGGAGAATGGATGATAGCCGCCGCAATAGTCAGCTTACGGCGCATCCCTTTGGAATAAGCTTTGAAGGGCCGCTTACCGGCTTCATTCAACCGAAATCGCTCCAATAACAGCCGTGCCTTTGGTTCCCGCTCCTGTTTGCTCATACCGTAAAGGGCAGCGCAGAAACACAAGTTGTCGAATCCATCCATTTCATTATAGAGATTACTCTCATCGGGTACAATGCCCATGATGGCTTGTGCCCGTTTGACATCTTTTACGGCATCAATGCCGCCGATTAAAATAGAACCTGCGGATGGTCTTGCCAAACCAATCATCATATTAATAGTGGTGGTTTTCCCTGCGCCGTTTGGCCCGAGAAATCCGAATATCTCCCCTGGTCTAATGGAAAACGAGATGTCGTCAACCGCAACGAAATCGCCAAAGCTTTTACTTAGATTTGTGACTGTCACAATGTCCACGCCACTTCTCTCCCTTCGTACCAATGCTGGGGGGATTGCAGGTCTTTCGTTCTGTTGCCGCCATTTCCTCAATGCGGACAGATAACTCGTATAATACATGACGATTCACATCGTAGTGCATAAAGTAACCGCGCTTTTCGCCTACCAACAGACCCGCCTCACGCAAAACCTTCAGATGCTGCGAGACAGCCGCTTCTGAAAGATTAAGTTTTCTTGCCAAAGCTCGAACACAGTAATTATACTGCAATAACAGGGTTAAAATCTTCATCCTGCTTTCTTCGGAAATTGCCTTTAATACAAGTAAATAATCCATCAAATCCCCCCTTCGTCTAATTAAGTATGTGCTAAATCAAATTATACCACCTAGTATAATTAAGTAAATACTTAATTAAATGGACGCAAAGGGGACAGTCCCCATTGTGTCTAAAATACTTCACAACGAGCTGTGCGACTTTATGAAAAGAGACCTCAGCACCATCGACCAGGCAGTCCAGCGCTTCTCCTCGTCTCGCGTCATCTGGAATGTATTGTTGATCACATCACCATATGGGTAAGCGCGTCTTTTATGTAGAAACAGGAAAAATAATAGAAGTGTAGATGCCAGGTGCCCGGGAATTTACCGGGCACCTGGCATCTTTATCGATGGCAAGCTGCAAAATGCTCTGATCCACAAGAAATGAGTTTGGGGGCTTCTTCTTCACATATTTTACCCACCTTGGCGAAGCAGCGGGGATGAAAACCACAACCACTCGGTGGGTTAAGAGGTGACGGTACGGTCCCCTGAAGCAAAATTCGGCGCTGGTTGGGATCGCGCTTGATCTGCGGCATACTGCTAAGAAGAGCTTCGGTGTACGGATGGACTGGACGATTAAACACGTCTTCGGTTGCGCCCAGTTCCACAATTTTACCCAGGTACATTACGGCTACTCGGTCACACAGGTAACGGACCACCGACAAATCGTGGCTGATAAACAAATAAGTCAACTCAAAACGAAGCTGTAAATCTTGAAGAAGGTTCAATATCTGAGCCTGTACCGATACGTCTAAGGCCGAGACCGGCTCATCACAAACGATAAACGACGGCTTCATAGCCAGGGCCCGGGCAATAGAAACTCGTTGCCGCTGGCCACCGCTAAATTGGTGCGGATAACGATCTATTTGGTGCACACTAAGGCCCACTTGCTCCAGCAAGCGGCCAATGGCCTCTTCTAGTTCCTTAGGGTTGTACCTGGCCCGAGCGCGCAAAGACTGAGATAGAATTTCGCGCACCGTTTTTCGCGGGTTAAGAGAGGCATAGGGGTTTTGAAACACCATTTGCACCTGACGATAAAAAGCCAACGGATTGGCTTTTTTCAGTTTGATCACGTCTTGACCGGCAAAGGTCACGCTGCCGGCGGTGGGCTCATACAGCCCAACTAAGGTGCGGCCAAGAGTTGTTTTGCCACAACCGCTTTCTCCCACCAACCCTAACGTCTCTTGGCGATGAATATCAAAATTTACTCCGTTCACGGCCTGGACTATTTGGTCTTTAGCCCCGACGGTGAGTTTGGCTACTAGCGACCGCCGAACAGGGAAATGCTTCACTAAATCTTTTACCGCAACTAACGTCTCGGTCAAGGGCCACCCTCCTTTCTATGTCAACCGCCAGCAGCGGGCAGCATGACCGGACATCGTTTCTACCCACGGTGGGGCTTGGCTGTGGCAGATATCGGTAGCTACGTCGCAGCGCGGACTAAAGGGGCAACCCGGTGGTAACTGAGCCAAATCTGGCACATTACCGGGAATAGGAGTGAGTGGTGACCCCTTGGGAACCAAATAGGGAAGCGAACGCATCAAGCCTGCAGTATAAGGATGCAAGGCTTCTGTGATCACTGTTTCGGCCGGCCCAAGCTCCATAAGCTGACCGGCATACATCACCGCCAAGCGCTGGCAGAAATCAGCTGCCACTGCCAGGTTATGGGTTACTAAAATAATTCCGGTTCCATCACGCTTGTTTATTTCTCCAAGCAGATCAAGAATCTGCGCCTGAACCGTTACGTCCAAGGCGGTGGTGGGTTCGTCCGCCAAGAGCAGCTTAGGCCGACAAGACAAAGCAATGGCGATAATAGCCCTCTGCTGCATACCACCGCTAAACTGGTGAGGGTACTCCTCCAGTCTCTCTTCGGGAGCTGGAATACCCACATCTTGAAGCAGCTTAACTACCTCTTCTCTTATCGCCCCGGAGAAAGAGCGTGAAAAAAGGCCCTTCTTTTCACGCTCGACAATGTTATGAACTCTGAGAGCCTCCGCCACTTGCTCCCCCACTTTAAATACCGGGTTTAAGGTAGTCAAAGGATCCTGAAAAATCATGGCGATTTCCCTGCCACGAATTTGTCTAAGTTCGTTACCAGTAAGCTCCCGCAGATTTTGGCCCTGAAAATTAACTTCACCGGCCACTATTTGCCCCGGATAAGGTATTAGCCCCATTAGGGCTAGCAGAGTCATGCTCTTGCCGCAGCCGCTTTCGCCCACAAGTCCCAGTATTTCGCCGGGAGCTACTGTGAAGCTAACGTCATTTACCGCTTTTACTGTGCCGCGTCGACTAGGAAAATGAACTGCCAGATTCTCTACCTTCAGCAACGGGCCACCTCCTACTCAACTTTAAGGCGCGGGTCGAGAATATCACGGAGCCCTTCACCAAACAAATTGGTGGCCATAGCCAGTAGCATAATTGCTATACCGGGAAAAGTGGACACCCACCACGCGCTAAGCATGTAATCACGGCCGGCGTTAACCATGGAACCCCAGGCCGGGATGCGCGGCTCCACACCTAAACCGAGGAAACTAAGTGAAGCCTCAGTCACAATCATGTGGGCTAACCTTAAAGTAGCCAGCACAATGAGAGACGGCTGGATATTAGGCAAAATTTCGCACAGCAATATAGCCCAGTCCGATTGGCCGCTTAAACGGGCGGCTTCGACATATTCCTTATTCTTTTCCGCTAGCACCTGTCCGCGCACCAAACGATAAAACTCCACCCAGCCTTTGAAACTAAGGGCCAAAATCAAGTTTGTCATCCCTGGTCCAATGGCCGCCATGACAAAAATAGCAAACACCAGATAGGGGAAGGCCAAAAGCAGGTCACTTAGGCGCGACAGCACGCTATCGAACCATCCCTGAAAGTAGCCGGCTACTAACCCTAAACCGGTTCCCATAACCAAGGAAAAAGTAACAGCCAAAAAACCAACTACCAGCGACACCCGGCTACCATAAATAATCCGGGACAACAAATCACGCCCTACTTCAT
>JBMNSQ010000081.1:0-7963 GCA_050945275.1 bacterium
AAGAACATCTCGTCGTCGGCTGAACTGCCGGTTACTACTTCCTGGCCTTCAGTTAGACCTTCCAAAACTTCGGCCAACATTTGGTCTTGCAGTCCTAGCTGCACTTCAACTTCTTTGGGCTTACCAACTTCGATAACCTGAACAAAAGAAGCGCCTTCCTTGTTATATACAGCTTCGATAGGGACAGCTATCACATCGGTACGTTCTTCAATAAAAATCGACACATTGGCCGTCATGCCAGCCCTTAGCTCTCCCGGTTCAACAATTTCTACCTTTACTGGAAAACCACTGGGACCCCCATAGGGATCGTACCTATCATCGCTTTGACTTCCGCCTTCCCGAGCTACCTCTACTACCTTGGCAGCAAACGTTTGTCCCGGAAGAGCATCTACGGTGACAGTGGCATCCATATCGGGCTTTATGTGGACAATATCCATTTCATCAATGGTAATTTGCGTGTTCATCTGCTCATAATTAGCGATCTTCACCACCGTTCGGCCAGCTTCTACTTTCTGGCCATCTTCGGTGGTTAAAGCAATAACCTCACCACTGATGGGAGCTTTTAAAGTTAAGCTGTCTAGTTCCTCTAGCTTGCGTTCATACCCCACCTGAGCTTGGCGCAAGGCCAAAATCTGACTATATACATCCAACAGAGCGGAGCCTTTTTCCAACGAGGCTATAATCTGACCAGACTTTACCCGGCTTCCTTCTTTTACCTGTAACTGTTCAATACGGCCGCCGACACCGCTTGATACCCACGTGTCCTCTTTCCATTTAGTTGCCGTCCCTGTACCGGCCACAATTCCGACACCAGTAGTGATATTAGCTTCGGCCTTCATTTCGGGCTCAAGTAGTCCCGGGTTAGGCACAGCAATAACTATCCGCCTGGTAAAAGCGCTGCCATCGGGATAACGGTTAGAGTCAACTTCCTTGACGGAACCAGAGGTACTACCGGAAAAATCGTGGAACATAAGTTCCACTGGCTGTCCAGGTTTCACATGTTTTGCTGAACCTTCATCCAGAAAAACGTCCACCAAAACCTCACTATCGTCCACTAGGCGCAATAAGTCTTGCTTGGCTCCGATCTGATCACCGTCTTTCACCTTTAGCTCTACCACTCGTCCGGCTACCGGCGCTCGTACCGACAAAGCCAAATCCGGATCGGCGGCATCTACTTGTTCCGGCGGCACACCTAATACCTTAGCCAATTCCAATCTAGCCTGATCTAATTCCAAGCGAGCTTTTTCTACTTCCATGCCCAGCGTAGCGTTAAACAAAGTCAGCAGTGGCTCTCCTTCTTCTACTGCCTGGCCTTCCTTAACAAGTACTCTATCTACCAATCCCTCTGTAAGGGGTGCTACTTCCTTAACCTCACCAGCAGAAAGATTCCCCCACCCTTCTACTGTCAGGCGTATATCGCCACGGGTCACCGTACCGGTAGCAATAACATCGGGGTTCTCTGCCTTCCCCTTTTTGCGATAATTAAGCCCAAAGACCCCGGCCGCTACTACCGCAACTACCACGGCAACAATAATCAGCTTCTTTTTCATATATTCCCGCCTCTCCTTTCCCAGTAAGCCAAAATAAGCAACCTTCGTTTATGTACGCATCCTTCCCATCCCCTTTGTTTTGCTAAAACATCCTCTTATAGTTGGACGAAAATCGTACCTAAAAAGTTCCACGGTTGTAAGAGTTATCCTCAAAGTAAAGAACCGGGCCTTGGGCCCGGCAAAATTGACAACGAGCTGCCCGCTCCACCCCTGGCTTGAACTTTTAATAATCGTAATACTGATCAAAAGCGTCTTCGAAGCCATCTAGATAGCCATCAATAAAGCCATCCGTGTAATCGGGATATCGCCTGGTACTTAGATTGTAGTCATCCCCATACTCGTCGATTATATCATCCTCACACGACCGGTAGGCAATATGGGCATATATATCCATGGCGTCCTTCCAAGTTAGATTCTTTTCCTTGTCACTATTAGCCTCTTTGGCTGCCGCCCGGCCATCTGTCCAACCTACATCGTAACCATCATCTTCTCCGTCGCGGTAATCATCTTTACTGCTCCCCTTGCCGCGGCTACCTTCTTTATACCCCTCATCGTAACCGTCATCCTTACCTTTATCGTAACCCTCATCATAACCTTCTTTATACGCTTTGTCATAAGCACTCTTGCTACCCATGAGCTGTCCCTGAACTAAACCAGCATTGTAACCTTCCTGCCACTTAACCTGCTCCCGGTTAGGATCCGCCTTTGTTCCGCTGGTGATAAGTACCCTGCTGTTAGCGTTATCCCAATCCACCTGAGCTCCCATGGCCTCGGCAATGTATCTAAGCGGTACATAAACATGGCCGTCCACAATAAACGGCTCCTCCGATGGAACGTTGGCTTTGCCATCTATTACGATAGCGATACTACGATACACTGCTTTGATCGTCTTAGTTAAGTTAGCACCCTGGGCCGTACCGTAAGCCACTAACACCACTAGCACAACCACCAAGGCCATCAGCCGTTTTCTTGCCTCCATAACATACACCCTCCTCTAAGTTGGCTATTGTTATCAACCTTCTTGGAATAAAACCATCTTCGGCATGCCTGGGCCCATATCCTGCCATAACTACTTACAAAACAGTAAACAATGACGGTAAAGAATACTCCTGCCGCAGCAGGAGTATTCTTTACCGAGACTATCAGGAAGCCAACTTGGCATATTTATCCACCGGAATTTGAACTACGTTTACCGGCTGTCCATCCTTAGCACTCTCCTCGTAAACGTAAAGATTAATTCCCGCCTTCTGATACTGTGCCGGAACTTCGAAGCTAAAATAACCCCAGTTGGGACCGCCGCTAGCGGCGGTAACACATCCCTTGTCTTTTTCTTGCCCTTGGCTATCAGTTAAACGCCAGCTTACCGTTGCCTCAAATACACGGGCAATACCCCGCACCGTTAGGCCATCCTCTCCCTTAACCGGAGTAAATAGTTTTATCGCCTTGGATTCAGCTGTAATACTTTCCATATGCTCCAACCCGTATAGTTCAGATATATAAATACCGTCCGCACCCTCAAATCGTATCGGCTTTGTAGTTTTTTCTATCATGCCTACTACATAAGGATAGGTAATAGCTTGGGTTACTTCAGCATCCGGTGCCGGATCGCGATACTCAACCTTAACTATCACCTCCGTCTCTGTTTCCACCACTTGTTTAATATCTACCCCATAACCACCAGTGGGCCGGGAACCGCGAGTAACAATCAGGTATGTTTTGTCCCCTAAGGTATAACTCTGCGCCAGCTCCGTTCCGATAGAACAATCTAGTAGCGCCGTCACCTCTTGAGGAGCATCTGCTTTAGTAAGAGATTTCACGGGCAGATCCTGCGGATAAACTGGTTTGGTATCTGATGGCAACTCGTTGATACTTATAGTCTGCGTCTCACCGTTCCAGTCTACTTGTAGTCCTAATGCCTCCGCCACAAAGCGTAACGGTAAATACGTCGTCCCGCCATAGTTCAAACTGGCTGGAACATACACCTTCCCATTAAAGTATTGCTGTGGCTGATCACTGGGACGAATTTCTTTGCCCGAAATTAGATAGCGCACCTTGGTCATGGTGGCTGTAACCGTACCTAAGTTAGTAAATCCCACCGCCACAACCAGTACAATACCGGCCAAAACACCAGCCAGAAAAGTTAGCGCCTTCCCCTTGCCCATCATCAGTCTCCTTTCACCAAAATTCTATTTCGCTGCCTTAGCGTCTTGTCTTTTCTATAGACGTAAAAAGTATCAATAAGTTCCCTAAACCACCCCAAGCCCTAGCCCTTTATGACCCCCAGCGGCATAAGTCCCACCTGAACCTTAACCAAATCACTCTGATTGCGCATCACCTCATCAATATCCTTGTACACATCTGGACACTCTTCGGCCACATCATGTATTTTTGTCTTTTTAAGCACTATATCCCGAACCTCAAGCTCCCGCAAAACCTTATCCACAGGAATCGTTCGTTTCGCCTGTCTACGCCCCAGTACACGGCCTGCTCCGTGGCTACAGGAACAAAAGGATTCCGGATTCTCCAGCCCAAGGCAAATATAAGACTTGGTACCCATAGAACCCGGCACAATAACCTGACCTACTGCCCGCACAGCCCCTTTACGGTGTACCCACAACTTTGTATTAAAGTGCCGTTCATAAGCTGCATAGTTATGATGGACATCAATATATGGACTAGGCTTATCATGAAAATGCTCACCCCAGATGGTTAAAATACGGTTCATCATATGTTCACGATTAGCCCAGGCAAAATCGAGGCAATACTGCATGGCTTTAATATACTCCTTGCCCAAATCCGTATCCACATCTAAACAGGCCAACTGATACGATGCTGGAATCGAGGGGAACTTTTTCTGACACCACTCTTTCGCCACCTGGTTATAGTGCGTAGCTACCTGTTTGCCTAAGTTTCGACTGCCTGAATGAACCATTAGCCAAACTATACCTTGTTCATCCACCTGAACCTCAATAAAATGGTTACCCCCACCCAATGTGCCTAGCTGGCGACGAGCCCTATCTAATTCCCTGCTCACGATTGGTGATTTGGGCGCACGGTCAAAAATATTGTCAGCTTGTGGCTTGCGATGCCAGTCGAAACCGGTCGGAATTGATCGATGAATATCGGCTAATATATTTGTCCTTAGCGGCATAAAACGCTCTACATCCACATTAGTACACCAAGCTCTCACGCCACAACCGATATCTACACCTACTGCATTCGGAATGATATATTTCTCAGCCGCGAAAACTCCACCGATAGGCATGCCATAGCCCACGTGGGCATCAGCCATAAGGCATACCCTATTAAAGGCAAACGGTAAACTAGCTAGATTAACCGCCTGATCTAAGGTTGAATCATCTAAATCATCGGCCCAACTAAAAATTGGCACCTTCATTCCTTTATCTATACCTGTCAATACTTTTGGCAAGGCATCTCCCTCCTGCAAAAGCCGTATTGTGTTATGTTTTCTTACACCCAATAAATGTTTGATACTAACTCTTCACCTCTTAGCATACCATACCAGGCTGTCACGAAGGCCCACCTGTAAATTCTCTTTTGCACTACCTCTTCCATTTAAATATTCCCCTATAGTACAATGTTTGTAGACTAAGCATAAAGCCGTCCCGGGCAAATACCTGTTATCAGACATATCGCTGCAGAAAACATTGAAGGGAAGGTGTGTGCAATGGGAACTGTAAGTGGCCGAGTGGGCGGGGCCATTGGTGGCTACGACATTTACGCCGATGTTACCTCGCGCACCATTGTGGGACGCATTGGCGGCTCTTTTTCCGGCATGGATATTAACCTTACCTATGATCTTGTAGCCGGTGCTATCGAAGGCCGCTTAGGCGGTCTATTTTGGGGCCAGGATGTACGCGGCCAAATAGGAACAACCGACCTGTCTGTTCGTGTGGGTGGCAATATAGCCGGCCACGATATAGTAATTTCCGCCGTGGAGGGCAATATCTCCGGTCGCTGCGGCGGCGAGGTTAGCGGCTTCGATATAAACTTACAACAAAGCGGCACTAGTGTTACAGGGCGTCTAGGTGGGCCCGTCATCGGTATGGACGTGGACGGTCTGATAGAAGATACAGAACCGATAATTGCCGGTATGTTATATGCTATTACCTATTACATTTATAAACTTAATCATCGCAACCATGGTTCTAGCTCCCACCACCGATAACCAAATGGAAATACCTACCTTTGCCCTGAGCGAGCAGGAAAACAGCAGCTTCTTACCGAACAGGTAGTGTAGTATGTTAGTATTCTAAGTATGCATCCAAGGGCCCATTGCAAATTAGGACCAACAAAGATACAGAGTGCAACCTAGATACCAGGGGGTAAGAAGCATGCCGACAGATTCCAGCTTTGGCAAGCTGCTGGATAAAGCCGTCGACACTCGCTGCCAAGAGTACATCACCACCATTTGTAACCAGCAACCACAGATAGTACGTTGGCTAGAACACCTTCTTGGAAAAAGCATCAGTCATGCTATCTTTGAGTATAAAGACAACTATCCTCGCTTCAAAAGTTCCGCCCTGGCAGTTCAGGTAGCCAGTAGTACCGGCCGCCTAATTGCCGCCGAGACCAAACTTAGTCATAACTGGCAAGACACGGTGGCCCTGTTCAAAGTATTATTAACCCTTACCTTATGCTCACCTTCAGCTCGGTTCACCAATACCTGGGCCGACATCGTCCCGGAATTGTATCGGCACCTTTGTACCCCCGACGGCCGCATACTGGTAGGCATCATGAACAATAAGCCGATATACATGGACATGCCAGTATTTGACGTAATATATCCTGGAATAAGACAGCCTTATATTAATATTCTAAGACAAAGCCTCAATGATAGTGGAACACCGGCCCATAAGCTGGCACGATCCTTCAATACGGTTCTAACCCAAGCCATAAAACTGATATTGTCCTTTTCTTGGGTTTTCTATGATGAGAAAACGTTGTCTTTAATTCCTTCTCGACTGTTAGGAGCCAAAATCCTTCTGTGCCCCGCCGATTCCCCAAATACTGCTTTATCGGTACAAAACCTAAAAGCGAAAGCCGATACCCCGCTGGCCTTGTCGGGAAATACCTTCCCCGCCCCGGCTAACAGTATCGGCGTCACTGAGGTAACACTGTGGAAAAGAGACGAATGGCTAGTAGCCATTCTTACTCATGGTGATTTCGGTAAGAGCGTTGTGATAACCAGTGAAACCCTAAATGCCCGTTTATCACTCTGGCGCCTATTGGCCAACAGTTCAACCCCTATTGCCTCCGACCCCTTAGCTAACCTAGTATTCACGTCCTATCGTAAATACAACGAAAGTAAATAAATACCTCGGGATAACAGCCTTAACTCAATATTCCCGAGGTGCCCCACCCTGTAAGCCGGTGTTATCTCCATGGTAGATAACACCGGCTTGTCGTTAGCTGTCAGCGATGCAATTGCGCCCTCTCTGTTTAGCACGGTATAATGCCTTGTCCACCCTCTCCAGCAAACTGGTAAGGTTGGGCGTATCTTTATCGGCTGTAGCCACACCAAAGCTGGCTGTAACAAAAACATCTGCTCCTGTTTCTGTCTTTATTCCTTGCATGCTAATGGTCTGACGCAAACGTTCTGCTACTTGTTTAGCCGCCGGTTTATCTTTGGCCAAAAGTATCACGAATTCTTCTCCCCCATAGCGGCCTAAAAGATCATCATCCCGAAGAACATCTTGGCATCTTTGTCCAATCGACTGCAAAACATGGTCACCAACTGCGTGGCCGTAAGAGTCATTAATATCCTTGAAATGGTCAACATCAAACATAATAAGCGATAGTGGAAAGCTATATATCTTGGCCCGTTGAAAGTCCCGCTCTGCCACTTGGAAGAAGAAACGACGGTTATAAAGACCTGTCAAATCATCAACTATGGCCAGCTGCCGGTTAATTAAAGCATGAGCCACCGATTGCTTTAGGCTCAGCAGCGTGTGAACACGGGCTAATAACTCGTTGTTATCAAAAGGCTTGGCTACATAATCGTTGGCACCGGCTTTAAAACCAAGTGATATGTTATCCCATCTATTCATAGCCGTAAGCATCAGCACCGGCAGTTCAAACAATGAATATTTTAAACGCAAACGGCGACAAACCTCATAACCAGACATCTGAGGCATCATTACATCTAGAATTACAAGGTCAAATTGGTTTGGCCCATCTTCAATTAGTGATAGCGCCTGAGGACCGCTAGCGGCAGTGACAACGCCATATCCCTGTAGGGACAATAGATTCACTAACACCTGCTGGTTAATGGCATCGTCATCCACTACCAAAATAAGCGGCTTCCTAGTATCATTTACATCCAAGGACACAGCTGTCTCCAAAGGTGGAAATTGCACCACGGGAACCATAGACTTTATGGGGGCAGTTAT
>JBMNSQ010000082.1:0-7864 GCA_050945275.1 bacterium
CCCGGCCCAACCAGGAATAAGTGTTGGCCATCCTAAAATCACCGCCGGCACCTTCGGCGCCTTGGTTAAAGATGCCCGTACCGGAGAGCCGTTAATCCTATCTAATAACCACATCCTAGCCAATTCCTCCAACGGACGTGACGGAAGAGCCGAGATAGGTGACCCAATTTTTCAGCCCGGCCCCTATGATGGTGGCAAGAGTGAGGATACCATCGCCCACCTGCTTAGATTCGTACCGGTGGCCACCGAATACCAACAATCCAGCTGCCCCATTAGTAAACGCATGGCCACACTAGGTAACGCTGTCTTATCAAGCATTCGCCCCGATTATCGCCTACAATTTGTTAAATTAAACGATGCTCCTAATCTAGTTGATTGTGCGGTCGCTAAACCAGTGTCACCAAAGCTGATCTCACCGGAGATTGTAGATATCGGTCTAGTACGGGGCGTAGCCGATGTGAAACTAGGCGAGACACTAAGAAAAAGCGGTCGCACCAGCGGTCTTACCACTGGCCAAGTAACTGCTTTGGCGGCCACCCTGCGCGTAGAGATGCATACCGGCGTCTTTGCTCTGTTTCGCGATCAAATTGTAGCTGGGTTAAAGAGCCAAGGAGGGGACAGCGGATCCCTAGTGCTTAATGAGAACAATGAAGCCGTAGGCTTACTGTTTGCTGGCTCCGAACGAGCGACCATCGTAAATCGCATCCAGAATGTGATGGATCAGCTTCAGATTGTCTTTTAATCCAATGAAAAGGAGGCCTCGTTATGGTAGACGATACCATTCTCGGGCCACTTGCTGCGATCTTACCGGTTAGGCCCACGATTTTTAAAGATACTCCTGCCCACTTGACCGAGCCAGAGTCCGTCTCAGTCGCAGTCACAGAAAACGAGAACGACCAAGCCCCCCCGCCGGCCAGGCGAGCCAATCCCTACATGCTGTTCTTGATATTAATCCTGCTTTTAGCCAGTCAAGGACAGTTAGCGCTTAAACGAGGGGCAAAACCGAACAACCACAGTGAATCTGGCATAGACTGACACCACATAAGGTGTTAACAAGAGAGGTGAACTCTATGGCGCTACTGCCACTTACGACCCAGGACACCCAAATGCTTTTAATGCTAAAACCTTATTTAACCTTATCTAGTCAAGCGTGGCTAGATGGGCTTCTCGCGCTGGCCCTTTTTACTAACCAAGACCTATGGCAGGAACTGTCACCCTTGCCGGCATTGCAAATGTTAGGTCTAGCCCATACCAGAACCCGCTTGCAATCCCAGCGCGCCCGGGCCCGCGCTTTAGGTTTAGCCAAGGAGGGACAATATATGCCTGAGCCCCTTAATCCAAAGGATGTTTCTCTAATACTAGCCATTAAGCCATTTTTGTCCGACAAAAGCCAAACGCTAGTTGATACCTTGATCAATCTATTGTCTGTAATTACTGGGCCCTCGGATAAAAAAGTAGATCCGGAGGCAGTTGCCAACCTGATCAACCTTATCGCCCAGGCCAATGCTTCCCCAAACGAAAACGCGTCTGGATCCCCCCAAACACCGCCTAGCACCGGCAGCGACCATGAAATCCCGTCTAGCAGCCCTGCCTGGCCCCCGCTGCCAGAGATGGGCGCAGCTGACAATCCGTTCCCAGTTACAGATTCCGACTAGTTCACAGAACCGGGCGAAAGAGCACCTACTAAAGAGCCTACCCCGCGTCTGCGGGGTTTTCCTTTCTATGAGGGTCTCTTTCCCTGAGTTGTGAATACCATTTAGAAGAAAGGTTTGGGAGGTGCAAACAGTGTTCAATCTTGGTGGTTTTATGGAACAGATACAAAAAGAATTCGCTGCCCTGCAGCGACGCTTACAAAGTGCAACTTATGAAGGTACTGCCCAGGGCGGTAAAATCCGAGCCTGGGCCAATGGTCTGCAGCTACTGGTTGCTTTAGAGATAAGTCCGGATTTGGGTCAAGTTGATATAACAGATGATATCTTAAAGGCATGCAACTTAGCTCTGCGCCAAGCCCGTGAAGCCTTGAACGAAGAGTTGGCACAGCTAACCGGAGGCGGTATTGACTTTAGCAGTGGCGAAAACTGGTAGGAGGTTTTTGTATGGCCAACGGAAAAGAACAGCCGAGTGTACCAACTGAATATGGCTTGGGGCAAGCACTAAATTTATTAGCTGACCAAAAAGAGCTTAGTCCTCAGCTATTTTTGGCCGCGCTTAGCCTTACTAATTTGTTAGGTATTGTGGACTACCTTAACCATGTCCAAGGTCCGACCCAAGCTATGGGTTCAAATCGTGCTAATCCAGACAAACAGGCCCTGACAAGTACCCTCATGTCGCTTCTAGCAGCTGACGGATCAGGCGACAAAAAAGACGCCTTGCTTAGCGGTCTAATGAGTACGCTAGGCACAGGCGGCAGCGGTAAAAAACTTGACCCAGCCACTCTTCTCACCTTAGCCAGTTCTTTAGCTGGATCAACAGAAAAAAACCCAACGACACCGGCAAAGTACGCTTCTGACCAGCCAAGTTCTGCTAATAAAGGTCAGGCCGACGTCCAAGAACTAAAAACGCGCAGGGGGTAGGCAAACGCCTACCCCCTACTTAAATGCGCTACTTAAGACTGTTAGAGGTTATCTCCAAGTAGAAGTAGGATCAGGATCAAAAAGACGATGAACGCAGTCTGATTTTTGCCGCCAAAGAATTTACCGAAACCGCCACCTTGAGCTTCCATGCTAAGAGCCTCCTTTCTATTCCAAGCCAAGGAACTCAGTATCTAGGTCTCCTGATTTCTATATTATGAGGCCCCATGGCTAGATGTTACGGCAAGAAAACTTTTTCTAACTTTTGGCGACCCACCGTCCACCCAGTAGTATTATAAAAAGCGTAACAAGAACACTATCCTCCCCAGGGTGGGGAGGATGGGTAGCTTATCTTTTAGTCTCCCAGTAAGAGCAGGATTAGGACCAAAAAGACGATGAACGCCATTTGGTTTTTGCCATCAAAGAAACCCCCACGCTGAACTTCCGCCATCTATAATCCTCCCTTTCCACAGTAAATTGGCTGGAGTCACCCTATTGTATGGCCTTAGCCTTAAAAATGTTACTGCTATCCATGGTGGGCTGCTACCTTGTATAGTATAATATCAATAAAGTTACCAATTATTTTCATATAGGTGGGGGGCAGCCAACCATTGCATACCGGTAAACTATCAACAGAACTTCTACAGCAGGTCGTTTTCCCCTATACAGGAACGAATCGTCCTGACGTATTAGTTCGCCCTGGTGTGGGACAAGATTGTAGTGTGGTGGATTTAGGAGATGAGTTAGCCATTCTATCGAGCGACCCTATCACCACCACCGGCCACAACCTGGGCTACTTAGCGGTACATATCTCCGCTAACGATATCGCCGCCACCGGAGCAGACCCCGTGGGGCTAATGTTAACTCTTCTTCTACCAGCCGGTACTTCGACAGTAAACGTGAAAGCTATTATGAAGCAAGTTCATGAAGCCGCCACCAGCTTGGGTATGGCAGTACTGGGCGGTCATACTGAGTTTACCGACACTGTCCGCCAACCATTGGCCGCTGTGACGGCTTTAGGAAAAGCAAGAAAAAGACATTACGTTACAGCTTCCGGAGGACGTCCAGGCGATGTGCTGGTGCTAACCAAGACCGCCGCCTGCGAAGGAACAGCAATTTTGGCGGCCGATCTTAAAGCTAGGCTTGAGCCCGAGCTTGGAGAAGCGCTGCTTAGAAGGGCCCGCGCGTTCATTGAACACGTGAGCGTAGTTCCTGAGGCTAAAATTGCAATCGCTTACGCCAGTGCCATGCATGATGTGACCGAAAGCGGAGTACTGGGAGCCACCTTTGAGCTGGCTCATGCCTCCGGCTTAGGCCTGGAGCTATGGGCGGACAAAGTACCTGTTGCTGACGAGACAGCGGCCATTTGTCGTGTTCTGGACCTGAACCCCTTGGGCCTTATCGGGAGCGGATCACTTCTTATCGCCACCACCGAGCCTAACGAACTAATAACCGCCTTAGCCTCCGCCAGCATTAAAGCCACCGCCATCGGCCGCCTATTACCAAAAGAAGACGGCCAGTGGCTACAGACAGGCCAACAGCGCCAGCCCTTGGTGGTACCAGAGAGAGATGAGCTGTACAAGGTGCTGTAAATTAAAGCCGGGCTGGCCTCTGCGCCAGCCCGTACCTATACAACGTAATACCAACGGTTGCAAAGCCATCCCAGAAGCGAAACTTTGCCCTACGCGCCGATATGCGGTCCTTCCTTCTTCATCTTTTGGAGCACATTGACAGCTTCAACCACCAAGAAAATAGCCAACACAAACAGTAGCACACCAGGAATGCCAAGTACCATATTACCCTGAGCCAAATTAGATCTAATTAGGAATACCAATGCAGTTAAGGTAGCGGCAAACATAAAGAACATGGGATACACAGTGGCCCGGTTGTCACGCCCGATGGACACCAACCACACTGACACCGCCAAAAATGCCAAGGCAGCCAATAGCTGGTTAGCACTACCAAAGATCGGCCATATTTGCGACCAGCTACCGGACAAGGCCAGGGCACCGGCCAAGATAATCGTAACGAGCGTGCCCAAGTATTTGTTTGCCAGTCCAGGTGCACGGGTCGAGAAAAACTCTTCCCAAGCATAACGGGCCAAACGAGTAGCCGTATCCAGGGAAGTCAAGCAAAAAGCATTAACAGCCAGGGCACCGAAAGTAGTACCAAAAGCCACAGGGATCCCAAAGTAACTCATAAACTGACCGACGCCAGCCGAAAACACTCCGGTCGGACCACCCAAGTCGGCCAAAGCGGTTGTGTATCCGTCTTTGCTCAGATAAGCTACAGTAGCCAGGGCCACTAAAGCCAGCAACCCTTCAATTAACATGGCGCCGTACCCAATTAATTTAGCATCCTTTTCATTGGCTAACTGCTTCGACGTTGTACCCGAAGATACCAATGAGTGGAAACCGGAAATGGCGCCGCAGGCTACAGTAACAAACAACATCGGGAACAGCGGACCGGAAGCTGCATTCCACGTAATAAATGCCGGAAACTCTAGCGAAGGATTGCCGATAATAAGGCCAACTAAAGCACCAAATAAACTAGCATAGAGCAAGAAAGAATTTAAGTAGTCTCGAGGCTGTAGCAAAATCCATACTGGTAAAACAGAGGCAAAGAAGATATAAACCAAGCAGAACCAAGTCCAGAACTGTGCCGAAGCCTGAATTGGGAACAAAACCCCCAAATACACGCAAAGAAATAGAAGAATAACACCAATTACAGTCGCTATGCCTAGCGGCATCTGATAACGATACACAGCTATTCCAAAGCCCACTGCCAAAACCATAAATAACAGCGAAGTCGTGGCCACCGCCGGTACAGCTACAAACGTATTTACCACCAAAATGGTGAACACCGCCACCACCAGCACCAGCGTTAAGAAGGAAAAACAGAGGAAGAAAAACTGTCCCTTCTTACCAATATGAGCCCGCACCACTTCACCAATGGATTGACCGTCGTGCCGGACCGAAGCCACCAGAGCAGAAAAGTCGTGAACACCGCCAAAAAAAACACTTCCAATTACAATCCACAAAAATACCGGCAACCAACCAAAGACGGCAGCGCCAATGGGGCCGGTGATGGGACCGGCGCCAGCAATACTGGCGAAATGGTGACCAAGGAGTACCGGTGCCGGAGAAGGAACGTAGTCGACACCATCATACTTAGTTTCGGCCGGTGTCTTAGCTTTAGGATCGAGTCCCAATACCTGTTCCGCTAAATACTTACCGTAAAAAACATACCCGACAAATAATACAACAGCACCAATTGCGACCATTAAGGTGGTACTCATGAACAAGCCCTCCTTTTGGTTATGGTCTAACCGGACACAGAGTAGGTTGAGGCTGGCAAAGTCCCCTCTTGAGCCCCCTTTCTTACAGGTGGGCAGTATGCCTCCTTCACTGCACGACCGCTTTTGTTGGTATATACTTCATGAGCGGTGAGGTCCACCGCTAGAAGTCTCGCCTGGCACCAACCCTGTAACAAAAACTTAAAGCTACGAGCATAACGAAATCGCTCAATGATACGTCGCCCTTCAGGGGTTATGTTGTCTGTAGCCACCAGTACTCCGGTAACCACGGTAGACATATGTTCGTCGCCCGGCTGGGCTAGCTCAGCAACCGCTTTTTCTATATAAGCGCAAAATTGCTCTGCCTCCGCCAATGTTACTTCTTTAATCTTTTTAATCAACACCAGCTCGTGATTTTCGTAGGCAAATAGTGTAACACTCTTGGTAAAGAAATACTTCTCATTACGCATCTTAAAACGAGCAAATAAATCTAAATTTTTGCCGGCTATAGTCTCATTTTTGTAAACATCGTAGTAGGGAGCCAGCCGCCTCAAAAGAACATCCAGATAGTTGTCCCATGTTGACATTACTGCACTCCTCCCCTTACATAAATCATAACAAAACCACTGGTTCCTCTCTATACATTAGGGCCCAGCGGCATAATTTTAAGGATAAACGGTAGAATATTCGATATAAGCGGTTATATGGTCACAATTTATAGGACAAGCCCCAGCTTCTCGCGCAACATGGGAGCCTGACGACGGCTCACTGGAATCTCCGTATGCTTAGTATCCGCCATCACCAACAGGTAACTACCATGGAACCAAGGAATTACTTCGGCCACTTGATCCAAGTTAACCAAGTAGCCCTTATGTACCCGGATAAAACGGTGCCCTAGTCGGGCTTCTAACTCTAACAAGGTGCTCCGGACCTGATATTCTTTGGTTTTGGTGCTAATTAGTACATCTTTGTCTCGACAAAAAGCAAAACAAATATCAGCCACTGGGAGAAGGCGTATCCGGCCGTTGGTATCTACTGGAACTCGCGCTGGCTCCAGATCCGCTTTCATTTTATCCAAAAACACTTGCAGATTAGCAGCCAACTGTGCCTGCTGTAAGCCTTCTCGCCAAGCCAAAAGGCGGGCCACTGTCTGTGATACACGCTCCTCCTGAAATGGCTTAAGAATGTAATCGACAGCGCTAACATCGAAAGCTCTTAGAGCATATTCGTCATAAGCAGTAGCGAACACAATGAGCACAGGAGTAGCGCTAGACGACAACAGAGTGTCAGCCACGGTAAAACCGTCTTGCCCAGGCATCCTAATATCAAGAAACACCGCTTCCGGTACCAAGTCGAGTGTCATGGAGATTGCCTCTTGGCCAGTGGCTGCCTCCCCAACAATTGCCACTTTACCCGTCTTTTCCAGCAGATACTGCAGCTCTGAGCGAGCCGGGGCTTCATCGTCGGCCACTAATACTGTAAGCTTAGCTAGCTGAGAGTCGTTCATGACCGGCCACCTCCAGCGGTACGGCAAAGCTCACTCGGCAACCAGCCCCAGATACACTAGAGATAGTGAGTGCAAACTCTGGTCCGTACACGTTTTTCAGCCGTTCAGTCACATTAGTGAGACCTATACCTTTGGAATGAGTCCCCCGCCGCACCTGTTCCAACGTATCGACTGTCATACCAACCCCCGTATCTTTGACCTCCAAGTACAGTTTGCTGCCTTCCCGATAGGCCGAGATGGACACCTGCCCTCCATTCGATTGCGGTGCAATACCATGCTTAACGGCGTTTTCCACCAACGGTTCTAAAGTCAATCGCGGAAGTTTAACCTGCAAATATTCATCCGGCACGTTCTCCACTAGCTGTAGCTTGGGACCAAAGCGAGCCTGCTCCAGCGCCAAATAAGCACGTACGTGCCGTAGTTCTTCTTGCAGGGTGCAAAAGTCACCGGCCTGAACTAAATTACGCCGGAAATAAGCTGCCAGATCAAGGA
>JBMNSQ010000083.1:0-7848 GCA_050945275.1 bacterium
CGGTAGCACCGGTGACACCCACTTACTACCCGGCACTCTCGCAACGGGGCTAAACGGACAAGCCGATGTGGCTAACTTAGGCAATGCTTGTTCTAACAACGCGGCCTCCTCCCAGGTTAAACCTGTTCCTACCCGGCCCAGATAAACCAATCTGTCATCCTGCCAAGCCCCCACCATAAGTGAGCGTAAACGTGATCCCGATAAAAGATATCCCCCCACAACACAAAGCTGCTGGCGTCGCACCTTAATTTTCTGCCACAGTTTCGTTTTTGCCCCTGTTATGTAGTGGCTGGATTTTTTCTTGGCCACAATACCTTCTAGCTCAGCTTTTTCCACCGCTGCAAAAAGTTCAGTGCCCGATGGAAAATCTTCCACTACTTGTACCACCGAATCTTCCCTAAGTATTTCATGCAGTCTTTGTTGCCGCTCCATCAGTGGTCGATCAAGAAGAGACCGACCCCCGACAAATAGCAGATCAAACACCATATAACAAATCGGTATTTCTTTAGCCAAAGCTAAGGCCTGCCGCTCCGTTGCCACCTGCTCTCGGCGCAGCACCGTAGGAAAACTGGGACCTTTGCGACCGAGAATAATCGCCTCTCCATCTAACACTACTTTATCTTCACGTGATAGCTTTGGTAGGATTAGTAATTCCGGATAAAAACCTGTACGATCCCGCAAGCGGCGGGTTTGAAGCCGAACTTTTCCTTGCTCCACAAAGCTCAGCAACCGAATGCCGTCCCATTTTACCTGGAACGTATAATCTGGGTTATCAAACGGCTCGCGAACAAGTGCGGGCTGCATGGGAACAATAGTGGGTGGTAGCATGTTAGCCAACCTTTGCCGTGCGTGGCTTCTTCTTAGCCTTTTTCTGCCCTTTTTGCGCTTCATCCAAACTGGCACGCAAAGCTTCCATCAGATCCACTACTTGGGTTCGGGCGGCCGGGTGCACTTCTTTCACTTCCGCCCCAGCCACTTTAGCCACAATTAAATCCGCCAGTGCCGCCTGGTAGTCACTGGAATAACGTTCAGGCTCAAACGACGTGCTTAATTCCTCAACTAGCTTGACAGCTAGCTCCTGCTCCTTATCGCTAATATTGACCACTTCGGCTCCGGTATTAAGCCCTTGAGCAGATCGTACTTCACCGGCATAAAACATAGTGCTCAAGACTAATGTGCTATCTCGAACCCACACCGCTGCCAAAGACTCTCGGGATCGCAAGGTAAGCTTAGCCACCGCTGAATGTTGGAGCTTTTCCATAGCTCTGAGCAGCAATTGATAGGCTTTAGCACCACCTTCAGCAGGTTCTAAGTAATATAAACGATCAAGATAAGCCTTGTCTACTTCCGCCGCCGGAACAAAATCCATAATTTCAATTGTTTTAGTGGTGGTAAGAGGTAAACGGTCAAAGTCTTCTTCATTTAGCACTACAAACCGCCCTTTTTCATACTCATAGCCCCAAACAATCTCATCAGATGTAATTTCCCGCTCGCAGGTCGGACACTGTTTCTCATATTGTATCGGGGTCAAGCATTCTTTGTGTAAATACCGAAACTTAATGTCTTGTTTCTTGGTTGCAGCATAAAGACGCACTGGAATGCTCACCAACCCAAACCCCAGAGACCCCTTCCAAAGAGACCGCATAGCCATAATCTATCCTCCTTTGGACCTAGCATGCCTAGCTAAGAATAATTTCATTCTTAAGACCTCATTTCTTAGATACTGAACTTAAAACAGGGGCCAGAGGTCATATATGATACTAAACTAAGCACGTGAGCACCACGCACAAAAAACCGGGCATACGCGCCCGGCAAAAAGATAATTTTTTATTCACTAGCCCATAAACCGTGTAAATTACAGTATGCTTTGGCTACAGCTGTGTCCGCTGTAATTTCAAACTCAGCTTCGGGATTTTCTCCAGGATCTAAAAATCGCCGGCAGCTTCCCTTCGCAGTTATTAGCTCAATCCATTCGATATAGTGTTCCGAGATCATCGGATGAGCAGCACTACCGACCTTAACCTTAAATCCACCCGACACTTTTTCCACTACTGGTACATGCTTCTCATAACTGGCGTCCACTGTATTAACTTCTAAGAGTTTCATTGGCTGCCCACAGCAGACCAGCTCGCCCTGTCCAGCATGCAGTACTTCTACTATGTTACCGCAAACCAAACAGCGATACACTTCATTTCTTATAGTCATGACGATTCCCTCCTTTAGAAATCTGCCGGCTAACGATAACTAATACCAGTTTAGCCTATGCAAAGGATAAAGGCAAGACAAAGATACCACTCTGGCAGGAAAAACTTGCTTTGAGGAGAATATGGCCCTAGTAAGGAGGTTTCGCCGTTGCTAGCTCAAGTAAATGCCGCTGCCCTTTATGGTATAAGCGGAACACCTATCGAGGTAGAAGTGGATGTAGCTAACGGTTTGCCCCAATTTAATCTAGTAGGATTGCCAGACACCGCCGTACGAGAAGCCCGGGAAAGGGTACGGGCCGCTATAAAAAATAGCGGATTTGAATTTCCTAGCCAGCGTATTACCGTAAACTTAGCGCCGGCTGATTTACCAAAAGAGGGGCCTGCCTTTGATTTAGCTCTAGCTGTAGGTATCCTAGCAGCCTGTGAAAAAGCACCTCTTACCGATTGGACAAAAGCCGTGTTTCTAGGCGAGCTTTCTCTGGACGGATCTCTTAGACCAATACCCGGTATTTTGCCCTTAATCTCTTGCTTGCAGCATGAGGGTTTCGGCCCTTTTTTTGTACCTTCCGGCAACGCAGCCGAAACAGGTTGGATACAGGGAGCCGAGGTCTATGCCTTAGACAGCTTACTTCAAGTGGTGGAAGTGTTGCAGGGTATACGGGAGGCCATCCCGGTACCAGTGAAAGTCTTCGAGCCCGGGACTCAATCAACATACTCTGATTTTTCCCAGGTAAAAGGCCAAGAACACGCCAAGCGAGCCCTGGAGATAGCCGCTGCTGGCGGTCATAATGTATATCTTGTCGGTCCGCCCGGCTCTGGCAAAACAATGTTGGCCCGATGTATGCCGGGTATTTTACCATCTTTAACTTTTGCCGAGGCATTAGAACTAAGCGAGATTTACAGTGCAGCCGGACTTTTAAACGATAGCAAACCCTGGGTCCGTGAGAGACCCTTTCGAGCCCCTCACCATAGCATTTCGGTTGCTGGATTAGTAGGTGGAGGGCGCCTGCCGCGTCCAGGGGAGCTAACCCTGGCCCATTTGGGTGTGCTTTTTCTGGATGAATTTCCCGAATTCCCACGCTCTATCTTAGAATCCCTAAGGCAACCGTTAGAAGACGGTGAGCTTACTATTTCTCGGGCTCAAGCCAGTTTCACCTTTCCTACCAGGCCACTTCTGATAGCCGCGAGCAATCCTTGCCCTTGTGGCTATTACGGTGATTCCTCCAAGGAATGTACTTGTACACCGTATGCCATCGCCCGCTATCGGTCACGGGTCTCAGGTCCACTTCTTGACCGGCTAGACCTACACGTGGAAGTACCACGGGTGTCCTACACTGACCTTGCAGCTACAAAAGCTACCGGCGAGTCTTCTGATGCTATCCGCCAGCGAGTTGAAGCCGCCCGCGCTATCCAACACCAACGCTTTGATGGTACAAGCACCCGCAGTAACGCTGAAATGACACCAGCCCAGCTACAGCGTTTTTGCCGTTTGAAAAAAGAAGCTCAAGACCTAGTCCAAACAGCCTACACCAAGCTAGGACTATCCGCCCGCGCCCATAGCCGCATCCTTAAAGTAGCCCGCACTATCGCCGACTTAGCTGACCACCAGCAAATCCAGACCCAACACATAGCCGAAGCGCTACAGTATCGAGCACTAGATCGAGAAGTTATATCTTAAGCCCTAACATAAGCAAAGTCTTGACGGTTTCAGACGTCAAGACTTTTTATCTGCTATGAATTACGTAAGGATACCGGTTACCTCCTTGAAAATCTTAGCCTCTTGGCTACCGAACCACTTTCAATCAAACATATCATCCCGTTGCTTCGGGGAACTTTTCACTTAAAATTTTCTTGAATAAATTCGGCCACTATATCGCTTAACAAGCCAAATTCCCCTAAAACCCGACCTTTTTCCAACATGGTGTAACCGTCTCCACCTGCGGCGGTAAAGTCATTAAGCGCAATTCTATACATCTTTTCCGGCTCCAACTCCTGACCTGCAATTTTCACCCCAATTAATCTGCTCCCGGGCTCTTCAGCAGGTGCAAATCTAAAATCGATTCCCGCCACTTGAGGATATCTTCCGCTGGGTTCCGGGTATATGGAGACACCGTGTTCAAGCGCTTGAACTATATCATAACCTTTTGCTTCTGTTAGAATGACGTAGTTGTTAAAAGGTAGCACGTTTAGAATATCCCTCATGGTAATCTCACCGGCTTCAATAGATGTTCTGATGCCGCCGCCGTTCATGATCGCCGCATCCGCCCCGGTTGCTTCAAGCATGGCCTCCGCCACAAGACTCCCCAGATTTGTTGCACCTGTGCGCACTTGCTCTCTTTCACCATTTAGTAAGGTACCCGTCCTGCCAATTACTTTTGACAAGTTTTTTTCGTTCTCTTTTGCTATTTCAGCAATGAGCGATCCTACCTCTTCGTCGGTCTTAAGCCCTTCTTCTGTCCAGCTTGGAGCATAAAGTGACGCTTTTATCTCTTCTGGAACCCCGTTTCTGAATACAATATTTACTACACCCAGGTTTCCTCCATATTCTCCTGACTGCACTATATATGTGTCATTAACTATCATGCCATTTTCCAAGGGTACATGGGAATGGCCCGAAACGATGAGGTCTATCCCTTCAACTTCTTCCGCCAGTCTGGCGCAACAATCCTCAGTGTCTATTAATGGAAGGTGGACAAGGGCGATAAGCAAGTCGCACTTATCACGCAATATTTCCACCATTTTCTTTGCACTTTGCACAGGGTCATCAAAAACTAATCCTTCTACGTTACGAGGGTGGGTTTTACGCAACGTCTCAGGTGTTGTTAAACCAAATATACCGATTCGAACCCCGCCCAACTCCTTTATGGTTGAGAGCTCAAGCAACTCCCCACCGTCAGGCCGGCAGACATTTGCAGCGAGCACCGGAAAATCAGCCATCTCAGATAGCTCGCCAAGCCTTTGCCAGCCATAGCCAAAATCATGATTACCCGCCACCATCGCATCATAGTCCATGCTGTTCATGATCTTCACGATACTTTCACCCTGAGAAAGGCTTGCTGCACTACTGCCCTGGAAGGTATCCCCAGCATCGACTAAGAGTACATTTTTATTGACATTCTTAATCTCCTTCACTTTGGCAGCTATATGCGCATACCCCATTGCTACTGGTTCTTCTTCCTCGACTCTACCGTGAATATCGTTGGTATACACGATGGTAACAGAAACTGTTTCGTTGCCTGTAATAATTGTCTGATTAAATGTCAACCCAAGTAATGCCAACACGATTAGTGGAATTATAGAAACCCTTAAGAACAAATATCTCTTGTTCAAATTTATCGCCTCCAATTAGAATAAGCCGGACTGCTGCTCTTTTCGGCATCGGCAGTCCGGCAACATTACATTTTATTTATAAAAATGCTGCTCTCTCAATTTCCACGTCAAATACTTCCCCGTTGCGGTTTATAGTCAGCTTTACCTTAGTGCCAACTTTATCGAGTATTTTGTACCAGGCTTTTTCGTATCCGAAATCATCCATCTCCTCGACATTTACATCATCAATAGCTACTATGATGTCTCCCGGCTTTAGACCTTCTTTTTCAGCAGGCATTCCCGGCACGCATGCAGCTATTACGACCTCACCACTGTCGTTTTCTAACAGAAGAATACCTATGTTACCTTCGTTCAGTTTATCGAAAAGAACTTCGTCTTCCCCATTCCACAAGAATTCGATATAACAAATTTTATTATCTGTTACGAAATATTTG
Source organism: bacterium (assembly GCA_050945275.1). Classification (GTDB taxonomy): domain Bacteria; phylum Bacillota; class DTU030; order DUMP01; family DUMP01; genus JAAYWY01. The sequence continues at coordinate 5,969 of JBMNSQ010000083.1, forward strand.
GTGGTGTAGCCAAATCCATCAAAGCCGTCGTCCGGATATAATTCGGCTGTTAATGTAGTAAAATAGTCGTTGGCTCTTCCTTCTATTTGCCAAACATTTTCTGCAAGCTCTTTGAGGGCGTTCTCATCACTTTCCATGGTTCCTTTGTACCCGAGCATGTAGTCAAGTTCTTCGGCAATATCTTCCTTAGAATTATACATATCAAAATATCCGTCCATATAATTGTCGACATAAACCACATCATCTGCCAGGAGGTCTATTGCCGCTTGTGAATCTCCCTCGTTTAACGCCTTAACAAAACTTTTAACGATCTCGTTATCCCCATCCACTTGGGAATAGGCCAGAAAAGCCATGAATTCGCCACCGGCTCCCAGCGTTGCTGGCTTTGTGGCATCTTCGCCGTCTGCATCTGCTCTTACTCTATAGAAGTACGGACCAGGTTCCGGTATCGTTTTATCGTAAATTGTCAGCGTCACCGTATCGCCTTTTGGGCCAGTGATTCCGTTTACATGCACTTTGCTCCCATTATCGCTTATATCAGCCTCCGCCAGCAATTTTTCTACACCATCTATCTTAATCTTATCCTGTCCTGCTATGACAGCAATTTCCGAAGGCAGATCAAATTCAATCCATCCTTCATTAAAGTCATCACCTAAGTAATAAGTAAGCGTAAAGGTTTGTTTGCTGCCCGATTTTGCACTCCTCGGGCTCACTTCCAGAATGCCCTCATATCCAGGAGGTATCCTGGAAAAAAGCTCTGCGGTTTCAAATAGCTCATCTTCCGTCGCCAACTTTTCTGCTGCGCCATCCGCATCGGCGGTAACGCTAAAATCATAGTAACCCGGTTCCGATATATTTTTCTCTTTAAGTAACAGCATCACTACCCCGTCTTTTGCTGCCGTGATGCCAGTCACATGTACATCTTTGCCGCCGTTTACTATGTGAAGAGGCTCCAACTCAAAAGTTTCAGTTCTTCCACTGCTATCTGAAATAATCACCATATCCTGGTACTCAGTTGCCGTTATCCCTGGCGGGAAATGAAAAGTCACTGTCCCTTCCGTAAAATCCTCACCCAGAAAATAATAAACAATAACTCTTTTAAGCATTCCGCCATCTACTACTGAAGGTTCAATATCCAAATATCCCATATTAGTAATGTTTTCCGTTGGGACGTCCAAAACATCTAGAGCATTATCAAGAACAGTAATAGTTTCGGCCCTGGTAATATGTTCTTGTGGCTTAAAGGAACCGTCCGCACAACCGCTCATTAGCCCTATATCTACAACCGCCCCCACGAAACCTCTGCCCCAAACAGGTATATCTTCGTTGTCTGTGAAACCAGCCAAAATGGTCAAATCCTCAAGCTGAGGCAATTCTGCAATTCTGCTCAAGATTATGGTTGCTTCCAGACGGCTGATGTGCTCGTCAGGACGAACCGTGCCGTCGCCAAAACCAGAAATGTATCCCGCAGCTACCGCCTTGGCGACTTCTTCCGTATACTGGTGATCCTCCGCCAGATCAGAGAAGTTTACCTGGGTGCTGTCGTAAAACCCGAATGCCCGGTTAGTAAGGGCCATAAACTCTCCCCTTGTAACTTTGGCATCAGGGTTAAACATGCCGTCCTCACATTCTACCCATCCTTTGTCCAGCCACTCCAAAATTTGTTCCTGGGCCCAATGTCCTTCCACATCCTGCGGCTGGGCAAAGGATACCCCTGCTTGTAACAAAAGCACCGTAATGACTACCATTGCCAGAGAGTGTAATATTTAAGTAGGCAAAGCAGCATAGAAGGACTTTCCGGGACGAGCTGAGAAGGTAGATCTCATGAAAAAGGCCCTGGATGTCTCTACCAAAGACACCCAGAGCGAAAGGAGTATATA
>JBMNSQ010000084.1:0-7756 GCA_050945275.1 bacterium
AGCTAGCTTGTACCTAGTGCGCGGTGGGATATAATAGTAGAAGCAGAAAATATAAAGGAGGTGCGCTATGGCTACCGATGCGGCGACTAGAATTCAAGAACTGCGCCGCCAGCTGGAATATCATAATTGGCGTTATTATGTATTAGATGATCCTGTTATTACCGATAGCGAGTATGACCGCCTGCTGAGGGAACTTAGCTCTTTAGAGAAGGCGCACCCGGAGTACTACGACGCTGATTCGCCGACTGAGCGTGTAGGTGGGGCTGTACGGAGGGAATTCGGTACTGTTATGCACCGGACTGCGCTGTTTAGTTTGGCCAATGCCTTTAGCGCGGACGAGCTGTTGGACTTTGACCGGCGAATACGTGAACTGACAGGACTTAACGAAATTGAGTATGTGGTAGAGCTTAAAATAGACGGTTTAGCGGTGTCTTTAACTTACGACCAGGGTCGTTTCGTACAAGGGGCTACGCGAGGGGACGGAGCAATAGGCGAGGATATCAGCCTCAATTTGCGTACGGTACGGTCGCTACCTCTTCGCCTACGCCAAGACGGACGCCTCTGGCCACCGCTTATTGAGGTACGCGGAGAAGTTTTTATGCCTAAGAAGGCTTTTCTTGAGCTCAATGCCAGCCGGGAAGAAGAAGGGGAACCTTTATTTGCTAATCCGCGAAATGCTGCCGCTGGCTCGCTGAGGCAATTGGACCCTAAGATAACAGCTGGCCGGTCGTTAGATACTTTTGTTTACGGATTGGGCGCAGCCGAGGAAGCGGGGATTGCTACTCATTGGGAAGTGTTGCAGGCGCTTAAAGACTGGGGGTTTAAAGTAAACCCGCACGTAAAACTGGTACACGGCATTGCTCCGGCGGTGGAGTACTGTTTAGCTTGGCAGGAGCAGCGGCAGGAGTTACCCTATCCCATCGACGGCCTGGTTGTAAAGGTAAATGATTTGTCATTGCAGCACGCTTTAGGGCGGACAGCGAAGAGTCCACGCTGGGCCATAGCTTACAAGTTTCCAGCTGAGCAGGCAGAGACGGTAATCAAAGAAATTGTGGTGACGGTGGGGCGAACGGGAGTCCTTACGCCAACGGCGGTATTTGATCCGCCGGTACAGTTAGCCGGTACCACTGTTAGCCGGGCCGTACTTCACAACGAAGATATTATTAGAGCTCGCGATATTCGCATCGGCGACACCGTGCGGGTAGAAAAGGCGGGCGATATTATTCCTGAAGTGATAGGATCGGTAGCCGATAGGCGCACTGGTAAGGAGCAGGTCTTTATCATGCAACCTAACTGTCCGGCTTGCAGTGCTCAGGTAGTTAAATTGCCAGGTGAAGTAGCTTGGCGCTGCCCCAATGTTTCTTGTCCGGCCCGTCTGCGGGAAAGTTTACTCCACTATGGCTCGCGCCCAGCCATGGACATTGATGGGCTAGGACCAGCTATTGTTGACCAGCTGTTAGAAAACGAGTTAGTGAAGAATGTGGCAGATTTGTACGATCTGCAAGAGACTGATTTGGCTAAGTTACCACGAATGGGAGCCAAATCAGCGGCTAATTTAGTGGCTAGTATAAATAAGAGTAAAAGCCGAAGCTTAGACAAGGTAATATTTGCCCTGGGCATACGTTATGTTGGGGCCACCGCGGCTAAATTGTTAGCGAATCGGTTTGCCTGTATGGAGGCGTTGATGGCGGCATCGAAAGAAGAGCTATTGACTATTTTTGGCATTGGCGAAAAAATGGCCACCGGCATTCGCGATTTTTTTGATGAACAGCGTAACCAGTGCACAGTAAAGCGGTTGGCTGAGGCCGGTGTGAATATGATAGATTTGGACAATAAGCCGTCTGCCGGAGGAAACTTACAGGGGAAAACGTTTGTGCTTACAGGAACACTAGGTTCTTTTACCCGCTCTCAGGCCCAGGAGGCGATCGAGGCTAGGGGCGGAAAAGTGACTGGTAGTGTCAGCGGCAAGACAGATTACGTGGTGGTTGGGGAAAACCCCGGGTCAAAGCTTGAGCGGGCGCAAGCGCTTAATGTTAAGATACTAACCGAGACAGAGTTTCAACAATTGTTAGCTGGCGAATAGAGAGGATGGTGAAATTTATGGTTAAGATTACGGATGCTCAAATTGATCGCATTGCCAACTTCGCTCAGTTGGAGCTTACAGCTGAGGAAAAAAGCGAATTGGCACAGCAGCTCAGTGAGATTCTAACTTTTGCTCAACAGTTGGCCAAGGTAAACACCGATGATGTAGAGCCGACTATATCGGTCTTGGACTTAAAAAACATGTGGCGTGATGATGAAGTAGTAACTTGGCTTAGTCAGGATCAGGCTTTGGCCCAAGCAACAGAGGTCCAAGACGGCTGCTTTAAGGTACCTCGCATTATGGAGGAAGAATAGCGGAGGGGGTTTATAGAATGGAACTGTGGAATTTAACCGCTCATGAACTAAGCCGTCTGTTAGAAAAAAGAGAGGTTAGTGCCGTAGAGGTTACGCAGTCGGTGCTATCTCGTATAAAAGACGTCGAGCCAGCGGTGCGTGCATTTGTAACTACCACCGATGAGCAGGCACTAAAGGCGGCGAAAGAGGTGGACGATGCACGTGCCCGAGGCGAAGAAGCAGGGGCGCTAGCTGGTATACCTATGGCCGTTAAAGATAATATTTGTACCCGCAATGTTCGGACCACGTGCTCATCGCGAATGCTGGAAGACTTTGTACCACCGTACGATGCTACCGTGGTCCAGCGCCTACAATCCATTGGAACTGTGATGGTGGGTAAAACAAATATGGATGAGTTCGCTATGGGGTCGTCCACTGAATCTTCAGCTTTTTTTCCAACCCATAACCCCTGGGATCTTAAGCGGGTGCCGGGTGGATCTAGCGGTGGGTCAGCTGCGGCGGTGGCAGCGGGAGAAGCAGTTTTTAGTTTAGGTTCGGATACCGGTGGCTCCATTCGCCAACCGGCGGCTTTTTGTTCGGTGGTTGGTTTTAAGCCCAGTTACGGACGGGTATCACGCTTTGGGGTTACCGCTTTAGCGTCGTCGTTGGATCAGGTGGGTTGCTTTACTAAAGACATAACCGACTGTGCCTTGGCACTGAATGCTCTGTCGGGCAAAGATGAATTTGACCCGACTACAGTTTCAGCAGCTGTGCCTGATTACACGCAGTTTTTAGGTAAAGAGATTAAGGGACTGAGAATCGGTCTGCCGCGGGAATTGTTGGGCGAGGGAATCGACAGCTCAGTTAAAACTAAGATTCTAAACGCCGCCCATGTTTTTGAAGACTTGGGAGCTATAGTGGAGGAAATGTCTATTCCTCATGTGGAGTATGCTCCGGCGGTCTATTATTTGATAGCCCCGGCTGAGGCCTCGTCCAACTTAGGCCGATTTGATGGTGTGCGCTATGGGTTTAGGGTTGATGCTCCGGATATAGATTCTTTATACAAAAAGACGCGTAGCCAGGGTTTTGGTAAAGAAGTGCGTCGACGACTTATAACCGGTACATATGTTTTGAGTGCCGGTAACTACCAGGATTATTATGAGAAAGCTCAGCGGGTGCGGACACTGATTATCCGCGATTTTCAGCAGGCGTTTTCCCGTTTTGATGTACTTCTTACACCAACATCGCCAACTCTCCCGTTTAGGCTAGGAGAAAAGGTAGATGATCCACTTAAGATGTATTTGATGGATGCTTGCACCATTCCGGTAAATCTAGCGGGTCTTCCAGGCGTTTCTGTGCCCTGCGGTTTTAGTCAGGGGTTACCGGTAGGGATGCAACTTTTGGCCAAGCCCTTTGCTGAAGGAACCCTGCTGCAAGTAGCCTCAGCCTTCGAACAAGTTACCGATTACCACAAGCAGCATCCACAGCTAACAGTTGGAGGTGAGGCCCGTGCGTAAGGAAGATCTGGAGACGGTCATTGGTTTAGAAGTGCATGTAGAGTTGTCCACTTTGAGCAAAGCTTTTTGTCGCTGCAGCACTGCTTTTGGGGCAGAGCCTAACACGCAAGTTTGCCCCGTCTGTTTGGGTATGCCGGGCGGTTTACCGGTGCTAAACAAAAAGGCTCTGGAGTATGCAGTACTAACCGGGTTAGCACTTAATTGCGACATTGCCCCGTCCTGCAAGTTTGACCGCAAGAATTACTTTTATCCTGATTTACCTAATGCCTACCAGATTTCCCAGGCGGATAAACCAGTGGCCAGAAATGGGTATGTCGACATTACCGTTGACGGGCAGGTGCGAAGAATCCGTATTAACAGGGTCCATCTAGAAGAGGATGCGGGCAAATTGCTGCACAGTGGCGACGACATTTCTGCTGCCACCACTAGTTTAGTCGATCTTAACCGCGCCGGAGTGCCTCTAATTGAGATTGTAAGTGAACCTGATATCCGTTCACCGGAGGAAGCTCGGCAGTATTTGACCAAACTAAAGTCGATACTACAATATATCGGCGTTTCTGATTGCAAGATGGAAGAAGGTTCGCTGCGCTGCGACGCCAATCTATCTGTCCGGCCCCGAGGAAGCGACGTACTAGGTACCAAGAGCGAGATTAAGAACATGAACTCCTTCCGCGCAGTTTTTCGGGGATTATCATTTGAACAGGAGCGCCAAAAGGAGGCCGTATTGGCGGGCGAAGAGATTGTACAAGAAACTCGCCACTTCGATGAGGCCCGCGGTGTAACTATAGGCATGCGCACCAAGGAAGAGGCTAATGACTACCGCTATTTTCCCGATGCTAATCTACCGCCGGTAGTTCTTGATCCAAAGTGGGTGCAAGAGTTAAGAGCCGGTTTGCCCGAACTACCGGATGCCAAGTTTTCCCGCTTTGTCGAAGAGTATAACCTACCAGCTTATGATGCTGATGTTTTGACGTCTTCTCGTGCTGTGGCCGAATTCTTCGATGACTGTGTGCGTCTAATTCCAGATCCGAAGGCCGTTAGTAATTGGATCATGAGCGAGGTTCTTCGCTTGCTAAACGCAGAGGGTAAAGAGATTAGCGACACACCGCTCACCCCTGAGCACGTGGCGAAGGTACTTGAGCTAATTAGTGCCGGAACTATCAGTGGCCGCATAGCCAAAGACGTATTTGAGGAAACTTTCCATAGCGGCCGCGATCCAGAAGAGATAGTTAAAGAACGTGGTCTGATACAAATTTCCGATGCCGATGAACTTGGTCGCATTGTGGCTGAGGTAGTGGCGTCTAACCCTAATGTGGTGGAGGATTACCGCAGGGGCAAGGACAAGGCACTAGGCTTCTTAGTGGGACAGGTAATGAAAGCTACTCGTGGCAAAGCTAATCCACAGATAGTAAATAAGTTACTTAAGGAACATCTATAAAGTTACGCATAGCTCTCCTCCGGTCGGCACAGCCTATAAGCCGGAGGAGATTTTTTATGGAAAAAGATAAGCCACTGCAAATAAAAGCAGGCATTTCGGGCGGTCAGCGTTTGCACCTGAAACAGCTTCTATCTGAAGCCATCGACCAGTTAACCGACCAACTAATTCAGATCGAGCAGAGTATTAGTCAGGGACTACCTGAATTGGCAGCTGGTTTAAGTAGTGCCCGCAATATGCGTGAATTAGAGTCCTTGCTAAAGGAATTAACGACACCGCAGGCTAATTACCCACAAGAATTTGCTACAGAAGCGTTGACTTCAGCGGCGGCTATGTCGTGGCGGGAGGAACGATCCTGGGCCCAGGCCCGTGAGCAGGCATTAGAAAAAGGGGTAGCTAATTTATTGCAGGCCGCTTGGTTAGGGACAGCACTTAAGCGACAGACAATGCTAACGGAAGGGCTTATAGCAGCCAAGAGAATGGTAGATAACAGGAAGGATATTGTAAGTGAAGGATATCACTAAGCTATTGCACTTGCACGTGACCGACCTGTGGCTAATCCTTAGATCGGCTGTGCTTTACGCCTTGTCTTTGGTTGCCGTTCGGTTGCTAGGCAAGCGTACGATTGGACAGTTATCCCCGTTTGATCTCTTGGCGATTGTAATATTGGGCGCGGCAGTAGCTATCCCTATGGAGGATGAAAAGCTACCCTTTACCCACGGCTTAATTCCCATTGTTATGGTTACACTGATCAGTTGGCTAATCTCTAAAGTTATTCTCCGAAGCCGACGAATTGAAAACATATTGCAGGGAAAACCGACCGTGCTAATTGAAAATGGCGAAGTGGTGGTTAAGAATATTAAGCAGGAGCGTATTTCTATGACCGACCTAGCTATTTTGCTCCGCGAGAAAGATATAAATAATATTCAGGACGTTCAAGAAGCGATACTTGAGCCCAACGGGCAGCTAAGTGTAATTCTGAAGCCGGAATACCAACCCCTCCGGCCTAAGGATATAGGGATTACTACGGCTCAAGGAATGTACCCCACGGTGTTAGTAAGCGGGGGAGAGATTGTTTATGACAACCTGGACAAAGTTCGGCTGGGGCTGCCCCAGCTCATGAGGGAATTGGCGGAACAGGGTATTAGGCGGGTTCAAGATGTTAACACAGCAACTTTAGATGAAACCGGGCAGTTAACAGTCAGACAAAATAAGGAGGAGGGCGCTGATGGGAAAAGGGAAGAACCAAAAAGCGAAGGCAGCGAAACTTAACGTTAAATATAACTCTTCAATTGCGGACAATAAAGTGGATTGTTCTGCTATCGAGCGAAAATTAGGTACCAGTTTAGGACCACTACTTGACGCCTTTTCTCTGGGCCTGGATGACAAACAGGCGGCTGAACTAGCGGAAGTGAGTGAACACGAAGTCCGGGAATTAAGGAGGAAATTGGGACAGGTGGGTAGTTCCCTCGGTTTAAGTCTTAAAAAGCCAGTATGCTACAATAACAAAGATAGTTAGCAGGAATAACAGGCTTTCTTGAATAGCTATTGTAATGCCATTTGGGCAAGAGTTGTTTTTAGCTCAGCAATCATTTGCTCAATCTCAGAATAGGTCTGGTTATCGAGCATCGCTCTCTGGGCCCCAGCGAGAGCAGCCACGGCTTGCTGTAGACCTTGTGTAATTTGATTATCGGTTTCGCGGATTTGCTGACGCAGCTGACTTTCGATTTGTTCGGCTTGCATTTGAAAGGATTGAATGACAGGTAGGGTAAGATTGCTGCCAACTATACCATTTTTGATTTCTGTGAGCCCTTGTATGATCTGATCCAGGCGTTGCCGGTCCGACTGGGCAGTAAAGGATTGACTTAGGTTGACTTGATTGTTTTGGTCGGCCTGTAGCTGCTGTTGATGAACAGTTTCCAGTAATTGAGTAACTAGATTAGTTAGGTTGCTCTGTTCCTGCAGGTTCACTGTTGACTATTCTCCCCTTCACAGTTCTTTGGAATTATCATTACCCGACACATGTTGTAATTATCCTCGTTTGCCGGGCACAGCCTCGGACGTGCAATATTTAGAGATAACAAAGCAGGAAAGCTTGGGGTTTGACACGAATTAATTGTAGCAAAGTAAGGTAGGATGAGTAGGATGATAAGGGAGGAACGATAAAGATGCAATTGTGGGACAAAAGCGGAAGAGACAACACGGAGTCAACAGCTAAAGCGGTGGCTATTAGGGCCAAGGAGCTAGGGATAAGACAGGTGGTAGTTGCTTCTAATACGGGGGCTTCGGCTCGACAGTATTTGAATTTAGGATTGGAAGTAGTGTGTGTAACTCATCAGATCGGGTTTCGTGAACCAGGCAGCGACGAAATGCCGGCAGAGGTACGACAAGAACTTAAAGAGTTAGGGATCAAAGTTTTAACTACTAC
>JBMNSQ010000085.1:0-7509 GCA_050945275.1 bacterium
TCTGCTTAATCAACGAAAAATTAGAAGATAAAGATAGGAGGTTACTAGAAGCTGCTACCTTCATGGTAAATAAAGCTCGGGCGGACAGAAACACCGAATTAAAGCACGGCGACGAAGTACTTATTATGCATTCCTTAGCAGGCGGATAATCATAAGACCGGATGAAGAAGGAGAGGTACGATTAATGTGCAGTAGAGTTAAACAGGTACGCGATCTGGGACAAAGTGTTTGGTACGATAACCTCAGTCGGCAGTTGCTGTTGGACGGGACACTTTTTGATTTAATATCGCAGGGCGAAATTACCGGCGTGACGACTAACCCGGCTATCCTCAAGCAAGCTTTTATTAACAGTAATATTTATAATCCGGCGATAGAGTCACTACGTCGTCTTAGTACTGAGACCGGCACTGTTTATCAAGCCTTAATTGTAGAAGACATTAGGCTTGCAGCCGATCTATTGCGCAGTATATACGAGTCGTCCGGGGGTGAGGACGGTTATGTAAGTGTGGAAGTGTCGCCTCACCTAGCCTTAGATATTGCCGGGACGGTAAAGGAAGCCAAAGAGCTGTTTATGGCTATTGATCGTCCCAACGTGCTCATCAAGATTCCCGGCACTAGTTCTGGCTTTGCCGCTATCCGGGAACTGATTGCCGACGGGATAAACGTCAACGTTACCCTATTATTTTCCCAGGATTCCTACCAAAAAGCCGCACTGGCCTACATCGAAGGGTTAGAAAAGCGAGCGGCGCAAGGCAAACCGTTAGATAAGATAGCGTCTGTGGCCAGTTATTTTGTTAGCCGATGGGATACCTTGGTGGATGGGATGCTGGACAAAGCCGCGAATGTTCATGGAAACGATGCAGCAATTGCTATGGCACGAGGAAAAACAGGAATTACCTTAGCCAAAAGAGCTTATCGTCTGTATCAAGATATTACCAAGAGTGAGCGCTGGCTGGAGCTCCAGGCCCAAGGGGCTCAGCCGCAACGGTTGTTATTTGCCAGCACCGGGACTAAGGACCCACTATATAGCGACGTATACTATGTGGAAGAGCTAATCGCACCTGGTACTATCACCACCTTACCTCCGAAGACTTTGGCAGCTTTTCGTGATCACGGCCTAGCCAGATCCGTGGCAGAACTAGATAAAGAAATGGAAAATGTGATATTAAACCAACTAAAGAACTACAATATAAACTTGTCCACTCTGGCCGACAAGCTGCTGGAAGATGGATTAAAATCTTTTGTCCAGTCCTACGATGATATGCTCCAGGGCTTGCAGACAAAGGAAGATAGTTATTTATAGCGAAAGAAGAACATTAGAGTTTTAATTCCACCCAAAGCTTGACACAGATGGCCGCCCTCTGGGGCGGCTGTTTTTTGATGAAATAAGTCTGCTGTCAGGGGGAATTTGTTACCAAAAAGATTCGGACGAAAGGCCAAAAAAATTCCGGGATCTGGGACCTTTTGTCTATTAATAGAAGGTTTTGGTATTAAGCATGTCGAATAATAAGAAAATGATCTCTATTAAAGGACAAGTGAAACATGGAAGCGGGGAAGGAGGACAGAAGAACATGGGAAGCAAGATTAGGATACTAATCGCTGATGATGAAGCCCTGCTTCGAGATGGAATACAGACTATTTTGGACTTAGAAGACGATATGGAAGTGGTAGCTTTAGCTTCGAACGGGTATGAAGCTTATGAACGCTCGTGCCAGTTAAGACCTGATGTGGTGCTGCTTGATGTCCGTATGCCTGGTACAAATGGGGTAGAAAGCCTGCGGCTGATAAAACGGGCTTTACCTCAGACTATAGCGATTATGCTTACTACATTCAACGATGAAGAGTATATCATCAGTGCCTTGGCTGAAGGGGCGGCCGGTTACTTGTTAAAGGATATAAATGCTGATCAATTGGTTGTTTCTATACGCCAAGCTTATCATGGCCAGCTCATACTTCCAGCTAAAGTGGCTGGCAAATTGGCAGAACAGTTAGTTGTGCTCAAAGCCGTTCGATCTACCCAGGACAGGAAAAAAGCTAAGAGTCCCATAGGTACAGCCGAATTTACCCCCCGGGAAAATGAAATTGCGACCTTAATGATCCAAGGTCTTACCAACCGGGAGATAGCTGACAATCTGGGTTTAACTGAGGGGACAATCAAGAATTACATAAGTGTTATCTATTCTAAACTGGGAACAAGCGACCGGACCCGAGCTGTGTTTTACCTAGCACAGAACTTTGCACCTACCGATCGCCCCTTAAAGCGACATGTAGGAGGTTAGCCGTGTCATGGTGCCGGAATACCATATACAGGAGAAGGTTTTTGAGGCGCGCCCGATAGTTGCTTTTAGGGCACAGGCAGTGAGTAGTGGTCGCGATGTGCTTCTCAAACTACCGTTGAGAGGTAGTGAGTACCAACATGGGCTTGACCAGCTCCAGCGTGAACAGGTTCTTTGTTCCAGGCTAAATTTCCCTGGCAAATTAGAGTTCGATACTGTCGAGACCGCTGATGGAATTGTGCTGTGGGAAGCCGAGCTTGACCACCGGGTTTTTCTGCGCGAACTAATCAATAAGGAACGGTTGTCAGTAGAAGATAGCTTGTGCGTGGCTTATCAGCTAGCTGACAACCTTATCGAGCTGCACCGCCAAAATATAATTATAGGCCGTATTTCCCCCGATGTGCTGCTTTTAGATAAGAACGATGATACGCTGTTTATTGCTGACTTAAGCTGGGCACGTGAGGGTAACAGGACTGATATACAATGCTTCCCCGATGGCGGCATGGCTTTAGAAAACTTGGCTTACATAGCGCCAGAATACCTAGGTCGGTTCAGTCAAGATGTTGATGCTCGTGCTGACCTGTATTCGGTAGGGGTGCTTTGTTATGAAATGCTTACAGGGCAACTGCCAGTGGTGGCCCAAGACGTGCTTCAATGGTTTCATACCGTGGCCACTAAAGAAATACCATCGCCGTCAACAATAAATCCGTTTGTACCGGAAATTGTGGGGCAGATAGTGCTTCGGTGTTTGCGGGTGGACCCTAATTCCCGCTACCAAAGTGCATATGGTCTCCAAAAAGACTTAGAGTGTTGTTTGCTTCAGTGGCGAAAGCGGCGGGAGGTTTTCTTTTTTCCGCTGGCCCGCTATGACGTAGCGTCTACCTTTGAGGTCAGTGACCGTTTTTGCGGCCGCCATGCAGAGCTTGAGTTATTGCACACAGCACTCAACCGGGTGACGGTTGCTGGGATTGAGGTGGTTATGGTAGCTGGCACAGCCGGAGTTGGAAAGACCCGTCTCTTTAAAGAATTTTGCCACCAGGCCCGGGGTGAGGCGATTTTTGCCCACAGTAAGTTTCGACCATTGGCCACTGAGCCGGTTTACTGGCCAGTGGCCCAGGTGTTAGAACAGGTGTTAGCCTGGATCCTCAGCCAAGGCCAAGATGAGCTGGCTAACTGGAAGGAAAAAATAATGAACCGGCTGGGGACCAACCTCGGCCTAATAGCGCAAATAGTGCCTAACATCGAACAGCTTGCCGGGGAGTTGCCCAAGCCTAAAGTGAGTTCCCCATTAGAGAGCATGGAGCGTTTACACTTAGTTTTATCCCAGTTTATTGAGCTGGTGACCGAAGTTAGGCCGTTGGTTCTTATTATCGATGATTTGCAATGGGCGGATCCAGGCTCGCTTCAGATGCTCCATGCAATCTTGGCTGACTGGAAGTGCAAGCGTATCCTAATGTTAGGTGCGTACCGCCTCGAGGAAGTGCCTCCGGACCATATAGTGCAGCAGGAAGTGATGAAGCTTAAACGATCAGGGCTAAACGTACATCGGTTAATTCTGGCGCCACTGAATCTAAAAGAGGTGGAGGAGTTAGTAGTATTTACCTTTAGCTGTAGCCGCGACGAGAGCAAAGCACTGTCTCGCTTTCTTTATAATAAGACCAAGGGAAACGTTCTCTTTATTAAGGAAGTCCTTTATAGCATGTACCGGCAGGGGCAAATAGTATTCAGACCTCAGACCGGTAGCTGGCAATGGGATTTAGAGCATGGAGAGCCAAGTTTAGGCGGCAATGATGTTGTCAGCCTCCTGGTGACTAGGATTGGACTGCTGGCGTCAACGGATAAGAATACGTTGTGTTTAGCGGCCGCTATTGGTACTGACTTCAGCCCTGATCTATTGGCCCGGCTAAGTGGTAAAGATGATCAGGTTACTTTCTTGAGTCTTAAACAGTTGACGCAAGCGGGGTTTCTTCAGCGTAGCGATAGTAATAAGCTGAGCTTTGTGCATGATCGGGTGCATCAAGCTGCGTATCAACAGCTGTCGGCAGCGGCGAAACCAGCTATTCATTATCGTTTAGCCCATTTGCTTTTGGACAGCTGTGGGTCAGAACAGTTGTCAGGAAAAGGGCGAGAACTTTTTCTGACGGCTGTTAACCATTTGAATCTAGGCCTTGACATGGTAATTAACAAGGGCGAACAGGTCCGAGCGGCCCAGCTTAATCTTGCTGCTGGCTGTCAGGCCAAAGAAGCAGCGATGTTTACCGCTGCGTTAGGGTATTTTGAGACGGGCTTGACTATTCTCCCGGGGAATGCATGGGAGAAAAATCATGAGCTGGCTTTTAAGCTTAGCTGCCAATATCTAGAGTGCCTCTACCTGTGCGGAGATGTTGAAGCCGGCGATGAATATTATAAGAAATTGGAACAAATGATCACGGCCGAACTTGAGCGAACCCAGCTACACCTTATCAAGATTTTGTTTGCGACTAAGAAAGGCTTTAACAAAGAAGCTATTGACATTGGTCTAAAGGGACTACAGGAGCTTGGTTGTTACTTTCCAAAAAACCCGTCTTTACCGTACTTGGCATGGGAATTTTTAAAGATGGAACTTATCCTTCGACGTGGAGGGGTTAAGCGTTTGAGAGCAGTTGCCCCGGCGGTGGACCCTAAACAGGAAGCAATTTATAACCTGTTTATTGCCATGGGTCCTTGTGTTTACAACTTAGATGAGAAGCTTCTGTTGGCCTTATCGTTAAAGACCTGCGAGCTGTCTTTGCAATGCGGTGGCTTTGCCAATTCGGCCAGTGCGTATATGACTTTGGCCATGGTTTATATTGTTAAGTTTAGAAACTTCAAATGGGGCCTGGCCCTTAGCCAGTCAGCACTAGAGTTGGCGAACAAGTATAGCACTGACGCTGACAAGGCTTTAGTCTATTTTCTTTATGGAGCTTTTTGCCTCCCCTGGCTCGAACATGTCCGGGAAGCCAACGCCTACCTGGAGCAGGCAACGACATGCGGCTTTGGGGTGTGTGACCTTACTGTGGCTGGTTATGCTATGACTCTTCAAGTAATAAATCATCATTTTCAGGGGATGGCGTTGGCCGAGCTAGGGCGAGAGATAGAGCATAACCTGGCCTTTGCCCCCAAAGTTAAAGATCCATACTACCGCCATACCCTTACTATTTACCGTCAACTAGTACGTTGTCTGCAAGGAAGAACTCAGTGTGCCGACAGTTTCAGTGACGAGACAGTACAAGAAGAAGATTTTCTGGACACCTTTCACGGAGTCAAGGTGCGAGATAGAGATAAGTTTGATTATTATTTATTAAAAGGAGAGATGTGTTACCTTCTGGGTCGTTATGACCAGGCTCAGGCTTTGCTAGCCGAGGCTAATAAATTGCGGGCTTTGTATTTCGGCGAAGTTTATTTGGCCGATCTAGACTTTTATACTGCACTGTCGGTCTTGGCCGACTGCCAGCGCTTAAGCATCAGCGACAAAATGCGGATGCGCCGGCAGGTTATCCCTGCTTATCGCCGGCTCCGGCAGTGGGCCCGCCACTGCCCCGCTAATTTTGCTGCTCGAGCGCTCTTAGTGGCGGCAGAGCTAGCTCGTTACCGTAACCAGCGGACACAAGCAGCTCAGCTGTATGAAGCAGCCATCGCTTCGGCCAAACAGCACGGTTACATAAATATAGCTGCTATTGCCTATGAGTGTGCTGCCAGGTTCCATTTTCAAAGCGACTTGCCGGTTGCAGCTCAGGGGTATCTGGAAGAAGCTTATCAAGATTACCGTCGGTGGGGTCTTATAACTAAGGTTAGAGAGCTGGAGCAGCAACATCCATGGCTAAAAAAAGCAGGAATTAAATCACCTAATGCAGCACTTGTGTCACCGGCTCAACCTAGGATTTCTAATCTTAAAAGCGCTATTGATATTAACGCTCTGGTTCGAAGTACTCGTATTTTATCCCGGGAGATAAGGCTAGAGAAGCTCCTTAAGCAGATGATACACGTACTAGCTCAAGATGCTGGAGCCCACACAGCTGTGCTGCTACTGGTGAAGGATGGCCAGCTTTATGTAGAGGCGGTATTGGTTAGCGACAGAGGCGAGCCTAACATCGAAGTGCTGCAGTCCCTGCCAGTTAGCGAGTCGCAGTTATTACCTCAACAAGTGGTAAGTTTTGTAGCCAGGACGCGGCAACGGGTGCTTCTTGACCGGACATTACGTGACGACATGTTTGGCGACGATCCCTATATTGTTAACCACAAGCCAGCTTCATTGTTATGCCTACCTATTGTGCATCAAAATCAGTTATTTGGCATCTTATATCTGGAAAACCGGCGTATATCAGGTTGCTTTCATTCGAGTTGGGTGGAAGTGCTAATGTTACTGTCCGGGCAAATTGCTATTTCCATTGAGAACGCTAGGCTTTATCAACGTCTTGAACATCTCAACACTACTTTAGAGGAGCAGGTACAAGAACGAACAAAGGAACTGGAGCGAGTACACCACCAAACTGTGAGCGCGTTGATGGAGCAGTCTCGGCTGGAGGAACGCAACCGTATCGCCCGGGAAATTCACGACACTATAGGGCACACGCTCACTGGGGTGCTGATGCAAATTGAAGCTGCGAAGAGACTGGCTGTTAAAGACAGGCGGTTAGCGCAAACCAAAATGGAGGCGGCTTTAAAGAGTGTGCGGCGCGGTTTAGATGAAGTGCGTCGTTCAGTCCATCTGCTTCATGAAGGTGATACAGTGCCTGACAATGAGCGTTTAGTAGGCCTTCTAAAGGCGATAATGGAGACAACTGGAGTTACCATAACATACTGTCTGGCGCCCGATATTAAGCTCAATCCGATTCAGCGACATGTGATTTACCGGGCATTACAGGAGGGTATAACAAATGGTATTCGTCACGGGAATAGCCAGTCTTTTGATCTTAAGGTCAGCATTGACGAGATTGACAATAAACAGCAGGTACGGTTTATCCTCCGTGATAATGGTTGCGGATCCAGCGAGGTTAAGTTTGGATTCGGGTTAAACTCTATGCTCCATCGGGTTCAAGAGCTGGGTGGATCATTACAGGTAGATACTAAGCCAGGTGACGGCTTTATGCTGACCCTAGCCTTCCCTTTGTCCACAAGCCAAAGACAGGCAGAGACAGCATTATAAGAACCGCTTTTTATTGTCGAGCTAATAAGCACAGAAGAATGATTACCGGGTCATATGACGGGGGTGACT
>JBMNSQ010000086.1:0-7463 GCA_050945275.1 bacterium
AATGTCCACAATCCTCACTACAGACTTTCCTCCTTAGTAACTCGGCCTGTTTTATCAACATTTCTCTATGGCTTATAGTCTTCCCGCTCACTCCCGCCTGCCCGTCCCTCTGCGCTGCCGTAGGGACAGGCCTCTGCGCCTGTCCGTTACCCTATACCACCGTAGAGATAGACCTCTGTCCGGAAAGGGTGCTAGTTAATGGCGGCAGAAGTGAGCCTTCGTACCCCTACTGCGACGGAACGCCACAGAGGGCGTTCCCTACATCCACACCTAAAGGCGCTGCCGTAGGGACAGGCCTCTGCGCCTGTCCGTTCCCCTGTACCACCAAACATTCCCTTTGGGCACACAGGCTGGCCTTTACACCGGAGACATGCCAGGCTGTCGACTCCCAAGATCAAACGAATATCCGGCCGGCAGAACATGCAGTGTCACTTGCGTTAAGGCCAAGGGTTCTTCCACATGGCTGTCGGAAACATTGCTATAGCCAATAGTGAAGCCATCTACCACCGTGCAAACTCCCGAGCCAATAACGGTGAAAAAACCCGCCGGGTCGCACTCTATGGCCGTATCCTCATCCAAACCTAAACCGAGTATGTAGGGATTTTGGGCTATCACAGCTAGCAAGCGACCAATACGACCCCGCTCAGCAAAATGTTGATCCACCACCATCTCCTCTAAAAAACCCAATCCTGGCGCCAAGCGCACGCTGGACCTTTTAGGTGCGCTCTCTTCCTGCCCGGAAACAATCATTATGTCGGTCATGGCGGCGGCGCCAGCACTAGTTCCAGCCAGCACCGTGCCTCTTTTTACAACCACCTGAAGCGCTTCACCCACCACCGTCCCACCGAGAATGCTCGTTAAGCGCAGCTGGTCTCCACCGGTAAGGAAAATTCCCGTCACCCGATCCAAGTCAGCCATCATATTAGGACTACCGGCTGCTTTACGGTCGCAAATATTAATAGGTATAACATTGGTCGCCCCCAATCGTAAAAAAAGGCGGCTATATTCACTAGCCACTTGATAAGGCCGTTCGGTGGCCGTGGTAACCACTGCCACTTTAGCCTTATCGCCCCCCGCCAGTTCGAGAAATCGCCGCAAGATCAAACAGGGGCCTTCTTTGTCTTCGGCCCCACCAATAACCAATAGTTTCCCCCTTATTTTCTCCCCCATGCCCACCCTCGCTCCTGCCTTCTTACCTATCGCCCCTATCATTGCTAATTGGACCTCACTTTATTCATGGTCGTTGTGGCTAGATTACCAAAAATATTAGTACACGGCTAAGGAGTAATAAGGTACAATCTAGAGAGAGGTTTGTTTCCATGGGAGGTATGTATTTATGCTCACAGTACAGCGGGCCCTCTCGGTAGCTCCCCTCACCCAAGCCAAGGTGGTAGCAGGGCAAACAGGGCTTAATCGTCAGATCAACCATATTACCATCATGGAAGTACCGGATTTGGTTCAATGGTTAAAAGGTAATGACTTTATTATCACTAGCTTATACTGCATTAAAGACGACCCCGACGCTCAGGTTAAGCTAATTCAGGATATTGCACGTCTTGGTTGTGCCGCCCTGGCTATCAAGACCAATCGTTATGTAAAAACTCTCCCGACCGAAATGATAGCCGCTGCCAACGAACTGTCTTTCCCTTTAATCGAAATCCCAAAGCACGTCACTTATATCGATATTATTAACCCCCTGATGGAACAGCTGCTAAATCATACGGCTGGCGTGCTCCGCCAGGCTGACATGGCGTTTCGCTGGTTGCAGGAGGTTATTTTAAGCGACCAAGGTCTGGAGGCCGCGCTATCGACCCTACAGCGTTTAGTAGGCTGCGACCTTACATTGGAGTGCCCCGAGCTTAATCTGAAGCTCTCTGCTCCAGAAGGCAAGAAGCCACTTGACCCACTACCCGCCGACGCCGCCAGATACCTGCATAACACCTGCCACCCAGTGTTTTTGCAACGCAGCCGGGATGAACAAGACGTTCCGTCATTAGTTATCCCCATCATGTGCCGCTCTTCCGCTTATGCCTTTTTGACAGTTGAGGATTATCAGCAAAACCAAGGCCTCGCCCCCACCAGCCAAGCTATCTTGGATCATGGCACGGCCCTTATTGCCACTGAGATCATGAAACTACACAGCCGGGCAGAGCTAGAGCGCCAGCACGTAAATAGTTTTATGGAAGAGCTAATCGCCCAAGATTTTAAGTCGGACAAAGCCATGCTCGAGCGAGCACGATACTTAGGGCTTAACTTGAATAATCCATGTCTCCCTATAGTATTTGATGTAGACGAATTCTGGCAAAGCATTGAGAAAAAACGCCTAACAGAAAACGACGTTCAGGTTCTTAAATCCCGTCTGCAGCGGGACTTAATCTCCTATCTTAAGACCCACAGCGAGGCTGCCTTCATAGTAGCCCAAAGAAGCGATAGCCTGGTTATCCTTACCATGTGGCCACTGGAACAATCAGTCGACGACATTACCGCTGCCGCCCACAAATTGGCCAAAAACATCCTGCTGCACCTTAGACGAGCCTTCCCCTCGCTTCGCTTTACAGGGGGTATAGGACAACCGTACGCTGGCGTAAGAAACATAGGCCGCAGCTTTAACCAAGCCCGGAAGGCAATTGTTCTCGGACGACATGCATATAGTAAAGGACAAGTATTTAGCTACAGCGAGCTTGGCGTATACCGGTTACTATGTTCGCACCCCGACCCTGATGAGCTTATTGCCCTACGAGATGAAGTACTCGGTCCCCTAGCCGCGTATGATGATAAGCAAAATACCGACTTTATCGCCACCTTACATGCTTACTTTTTCCACAACGAGGACATTAACAACACCGCCAAAGCACTGTTTGTCCATCCCAATACCATCCGCTACCGCCTGGAGCGGGCCGCTGCGCTTCTTGGTCTCGATCTTGGTTCCGCCGATCATCGCTTTCAGATTTATTTAGCTTTAAAGATTGCTAGCTTGTATCCTTTCGGTGCAGATGGCCAAACAACTTCTAATTCACAGCTAAATGACTAAGCCGCTGGAATTATAGGTTTTTCTAAGGACAAGCACAATGATTTATGCGGCCTAACAAATGTATGGACTGATTCTAGGTAGAAGTACTATCTTAATAAGCCTGCAGACTGCAGACGACGAAGACCCTACGGTCATCGCGCTTAAAGGGGGATAGTACTTCTTGTCTAGTAATTATGTAATCGATAAACAAACCTTAACTGATAACCTGACGAGTTTAGCTTCTATCGGCGCCTTACCGGAAGGTGGCGTAACCCGCTTGGCTTTTAGCCCAGAAGAAGCTGAGCTTCAGCGCCGTGTCGCCTCCTGGCTAACTGAATTGGGTGGCCAAGTGCGCTACGATGCCATCGGTAACCTTATCGCCCGCTGGCCGGGCGAAGATGATTCCCTTCCTGCCGTGGCTTTTGGGTCTCATCTTGATTCGGTGCCCCAGGGAGGTAATTATGACGGCATCGTCGGTGTAGTGGCAGCGGTAGCGGCAGTAAGGACCATCCGCCAACATAACCTTACAACTCGTCATCCCCTAGAAGTGATTGCTTTTGTGAGTGAAGAGTCAAGCCGATTTGGCGTGGCTACCTTAGGTAGTAAAGTCATGGCCGGCTTAGGTGATGCTAAACGCTGGCTAAGTCGAACCGATGCTGCTGGCATTACCATGCAAGCTGCAGCAAGCCAAAGAGGCGCTCGTTTAACCGAAATAGCGTCGGCTCGCCGGCAACCGGAGGACTTCAAAGCCTTTCTCGAGCTTCATATCGAACAAGGGCGAGTGCTGGAGGAAGCAGACAATAAAATCGGCGTCGTAACCGCCATTGCCGCTCCCACCCGCTGGCAAATTACCATCGAAGGCCGAGCCGATCATTCCGGAGCTACACCCATGGCCCTCAGGCGCGATGCCCTGGCTGCTGCCGCCGAGGTTATCTTAGCGGTAGAGCATCACGGTTGGACCGAATCCCCGCACCAAAGTGTGGCTACGATAGGGGTGCTCTCGCTTAAGCCAGGAGCCATGAACGTTATTCCTGGACAAGTGGAGCTGGGCCTGGACGTCCGAGGTGTAGATGCAGATAGTATCCAGCGGGTAGTAAACAACATCCGGCATGACTTGGACAGTATCAGCCGCAAGCGTAAAGTTCAAATTGCAGTACAAGAACTAACTGCCGACCAACCAGTTGAGCTGGATGAAACTGTGATCAGCACCATAGAAACAGTATGTGAAAAATTGGCTGTCCCATACATGCTTATGCCCAGCGGTGCCGGACACGATGCCATGAATATGGCTAAACTTACACCCACCGGGCTAATCTTTATTCCCTGTAAAGACGGCATCAGCCATAACCCAGCAGAAGAAGCATCTATTGACGATATTGCTCTCGGTGCAGAGGTACTTCTTCATACCATATTAAAATTAGCCCATGGCAATCAAGGAGGCGAATAAATTGTTAATTCAAGGTGGATTAGTGATAGATCCGGCTACCGGTCGGCAAGGACAGTTAGATATTCGAGTAGAGAACGGCAAGATTGCCGCTATTGGTCCGAACTTGCCAGTATTGGCGAACGAGACAGTTGTTCCTGCCAGCGGCTGTATCGTTACACCTGGTTTAATTGACATTCATGTCCATTTCCGTGATCCTGGGTTGACCCATAAAGAGGATTTGACTTCAGGCAGCCGTGCCGCTGCTGCCGGTGGATTTACTACCGTGGTCTGCATGGCTAACACCAAGCCGGTACTGGATTCACCTGAACTGGTGCGGGAGTTTTATGACCGGGCAGCTAAAGAAGCAGTAATAAACCTTTATACTGTAGGTAGCGTTACTTATGACTTGGCCGGAAAAGAGCTGACTGACTTTGTTGCCCTAAAAGAAGCCGGAGTGATCGGCTATTCCGATGATGGAAATCCGGTAGAAAACTCGGCCCTAGCCCGCCAAGCATTGGAACAAGCAGGGGAGCTTGGGCTTCCGGTAATAACGCACTGCGGTCAGCTAGATCTAGTAGCGGACACTATTGTCAACGAAGGGACAGCCGCCAAAAGCCTGGGGCTAAAAGGTATGCCGACCGCGGCAGAAGATATTCACGTGGCCCGCGATATCCTCTTAGCTGAGCTCACTGGGCAGCATGTCCATATCCAACACGTTAGTTCAGCTACCGCAATCGCCATCATCAGAGCAGCTAAAGCGCGAGGAATAAAAGTAACAGCCGAAGCCGGACCACATCATTTTACCTTGACCGATGATGCTCTAGTTGAAATCGGCCCCAACGCCAAAATGAATCCACCACTCAGAACCCCGGCCGATGTAGCCGCTGTCCGCCAAGGGTTGGCCGACGGCACCTTAGATGCCATCGCCACCGACCACGCACCCCACACTGCCGAAGAAAAAGGAGTCGGTATGATGGACGCTCCCTGCGGTATTATAGGACTTGAAACCGCTCTCGGTTTAGTTTGGACCGAGCTCGTTAAACCAGGTGTCCTGACACCTATGCAAGCTATCGCCAAGCTTACCTCTATACCAGCTAACATCGTCGGGCTAGATAAGGGAACCCTAACCACCGGAGCAGACGCAGATATAACCATCATTGACCCTAATGCCCAATGGGAAGTACGCCCCGACAAGTTCTTCTCTAAGAGCAAAAACACTCCCTTTGCCGGGCGCAAATTAACTGGGCAAGTAGTCGCCACCATCGTCAGTGGTAAGCTGGTGTTTAACAATGGGGAGATAGTAGCTAAATAAAACAGCTAAACAATAGCGGGGAACGCCGTAGGGACCAGTCTCTGTGCTGGCCCGTGTTCCGTATACGTTTAACCGACAAAGCCTTCAGCAGAATCAAACCCTGCTGAAGGCTTTTTGGTTATTACCTGATGTTAAATAGGCTACGTGTTGTTTTATGTAGAATAAAACACGGTCTTTGGCAGCTTGAAATCCGCCAAAGACCGTTCGTTCTATACTAAATAATTAATCCACCAATAAGCTCTGTTACTGATTCAATTTTTTGATCCTCTAGAAACTGTTCTAACCCCTGAACAACCTTGAGCGCTCCCAGCGGATCCATCAGGTTGGCCGTGCCTACACCGACTGCCGTGGCGCCAGCTAAGAGGAACTCGGCCGCATCAGTGCCGGAGGTAATACCGCCGATCCCAATAAGAGGTATGTCCATAGCCTGTGAGACCTGGTGAACCATTCTCAAAGCTACCGGTTTTACTGCTGGTCCAGAGAGTCCGCCGGTAACGTTACTTAAAATAGGACGCCTGGTTTTGGCATTTATAGCCATGCCAGTTAAAGTATTGATCAGGGACAAAATGTCAGCCCCAGCCTTAGCGGCGCTAAAAGCTATTTCTGTAATATCGGTTACATTGGGGCTTAGTTTAACAATAAGCGGTACATTGCACACAGCCCGAACGGCAGATACCACCTTGTAGACAGTGTCCGGATGCGTTCCGAAAGCCAATCCCCCACCCTTAACGTTGGGACAAGATATATTAAGTTCAATGGCATCAACAAGCCCTGAATCAGATAGCTTCTTAGTTACCGTGGTATATTCATCGAAGCTATAGCCGGAAACATTGCCAATAACCAAGGTGCCTTGGTGACGCAATTCTTGAAGAGGCGGTAATTCCTTAGCAATAGCTACATCTACCCCTGGGTTCTGAAGGCCAATAGCATTTAGGATACCACCTGGTGTTTCGGCTATACGCGGTGGTGGATTACCTAGCCGGGGCTCAGCTGTCGTGGCCTTAACAATTATCCCGCCCAGAGAGCTTAAATCGTAGTACTGCCCATACTCCTGCCCAAAGCCGAAGGTGCCAGACATGGTTAAAACTGGATTCTTAAGTTTCAAAGGCCCTAACTGTACTCTTAAGTCAACTTTGCCCACAAGAACACCCTCCCTGTTTTGCCACTTCTTTAGGCACCGAGAACAAGACTTCATGGGCCCAGAATACAGGTCCATCATGGCAGACCCGTTTGTAAGTATAGCCTTCAGGTGTATCGGCTTTAACCGGGAATGCACAACCCAAACAAGCCCCTACTCCACAACCCATGCGCTGTTCTAGGGACAATTGAGTCGGAATCCCTTGAGCTTCAACAATGCCTGTCAGTGCCTTAAGCATGGGAGTTGGGCCACAAGCTAATAATAGATCAAGCTGCTGGTTTTCTAAGTACTCCTCTAATGGCTTACTTACCAGTGCCTTTTCGCCAACGCTTCCATCATCTGTAACTACAAATACCTGCCCAAGACGCTCAAATTTTTCTTGAGCTAGTAAATAATCACCTGTTCTAGCACCCAAAAATGCCACTACTTCTCTGCCCTCTTGGACAGCTTGTTCAGCCACAGCCAATAGCGGGGCTATTCCCATACCGCCGCCCACTAGACCAATACGTTTGCCTTCTTTTAGGCAAAAGCCTCTGCCCAATGGGCCCAATACCTCTATCTGCTCGCCTGGCTTTCT
>JBMNSQ010000087.1:0-7397 GCA_050945275.1 bacterium
CTCGATCTTTTGGTGGTAAATTACCAACAAAACGATTAATTTCCTCTGGTGGGACATTATTAGTAAATTTGGCTCCACCAAAACGAAGGTAATGGGTTGCCATACAATGCCCTCCTTAACCAAGCTAATCGCTTTTATAATAACCTTAGTTTTCAGATGCTATCCTTATCAATGGCTGGCACTTGGGGCAGTAGACAGTACTTCTTCCGCCTAGTCGACAACTCTCTAGAGAGGTATCGCACTGGTAACAGGGTTGCCCTTTGCGACCGTAAACTAAAAGGCGCTCTTGGTTGGATCCCCTAACACCCGAAGCATTGACATAATCACGAAAAGAGGTGCCACCATAGGTGATTGCGTCTGCCAATACCTGCTTAATTGCCACATGCAAAGAGGTAACCTCACTTTTGGTTAAGGTATTTGCTGGACGCAGGGGATTTATGTGAGCTTTGAATAAGGCTTCATCAGCGTAGATATTTCCTAATCCAGCTACCACTTTTTGTCCCAGTAAGGCATTCTTAATTGCTGTTCGTCGTTTGGATAAGCTATGCTGCAGCATCTCAACAGTGAAGGTAGCAGTAAGGGGTTCCGGCCCCAATTTGACAAAAGGCCCCCAAGTGGGTATTTCATCGGCCCTAAGCAGCGAAATCTTAGCTAAAGCTCTAACATCTCTAAGGTGTAATTGAGCACCAGAATCAAAGGTTAGGATCAGACGTGTGTAAGAGTCGCTTTCCTGCTCTTTTGGATAATATAGCAGTTGTCCAGTCATCCTTAAGTGAATCACTAAGACCTGGTTACGAATAAAAAATAACAACAGATATTTTCCCCTGCGAACAAGCTTGTCTATGGTGTCACCTTTGAGCTCGGTGCACAGCTGGAGTGGCGTAGCATTTGTTAGTTGCTTTGGACGTAGCACCATGATTTCTTCTATCTTTTGGCCTACAAGTTTTGGTTCTAAACCTCTCTTTATTGTCTCTACTTCTGGAAGTTCCGGCACTGTTACAACTCCTTTACCTGATACCAGTTTGGTCCAAGTTTAATATCAACTTCTAGGGGGACATCAAGTTCAATTGCGCCTTCCATATACTCTTTTAGCAGAGCACAAACAACTTCCACTTCTTCTCGCGGTGCTTCTAATACTAACTCGTCGTGCACCTGTAGGAGCAAACGTCCAGCTAAACGTTGCTCTTTTAAAGCTGCTGACGTCTTAAGCATAGCTAGTTTTATGATATCAGCTGCCGTTCCTTGTATGGGTGTATTGAGGGCCGTTCGTTCGGCAAACGATCGTTTAGTCCAATTGCGGGAGGTAATATCAGGCAAGTACCGACGGCGATTCAATAAAGTAGTAACATATCCTTTTTTGCGAGCTTGTTCAACTGTCTTTTTCATATAATCGTGTACTCCCTGATATCGCCTAAAATAACCTTCAATGTATTCATGGGCTTCTTGCCGCGACACACCAGTGCTGCGAGCCAATCCAAAATCACTGATGCCGTAGATTATACCAAAGTTCACCGCCTTTGCACGACTCCTAAGTTCAGGGGTAACGTCCTTTGTTTCTATCCCAAAAATTTCAGCAGCAGTACGGGTATGAATATCTTCATTTAGGTGAAAGGCACGCTGCAGGACTGGGTCCTTTGATATATGGGCTAGCACCCTAAGTTCAATTTGGGAATAGTCGGCACTAATAATACTCCAGTCCTTTTTAGTCGGAACAAAAATTTTTCGTAGCTGGCGGCCCAGCTCCAACCGCACCGGGATGTTTTGAAGATTGGGTTCTTGGCTACTTAATCGTCCAGTTGCTGTCACTGTTTGGGTAAAAGTGGTATGAATTCTCCCGGTACTAGGACTAATTTGTGCTTTCATACCATCCACATAGGTGGATTTAAGTTTAGCAAGCTGACGATGTTCTAGAATAAGCGGTATAGCAGGGTGAGCTGAGGCTAGATCTTCCAACACGGAGGCATCGGTTGAATAACCTGTTTTCGTTTTTTTCTTGGCCGGTAGCCCTAACTTGTCAAATAAAATATTACCCAGCTGTTTAGGCGAATTAAGGTTAAACTCCTTTTCTACCAGAGAAAATATTGTTTGCTCTACCTCATCCATGCGAATACTAATTTTCGTGCCCAACTGGTTAAGTATCTCCTCATCTACACCAATCCCAGTCTGTTCCATCTCCGATAGTATGGTAGCCAAAGGCAACTCTATTTCCCGATAAAGATTCATTAAGTCATCCGTTACTAGCAGTTTTTCTAATACGGGCATTAATTCCAAAACGTTTGCTGCTTGAGTACACCAGATGGCTTCCTGAATATTGTCAGGTAAGGTGTGCTCTTTGGTGGATCGAGGAAGCTCCAGATTTAGATACTCCCGAAATAATCTATTTAAGCTACGACCACCGAGTGTAGGATTAAGAAGATAGCTAGCTAAAAGAACATCGTCTGTTTTTCCCTGTAGCGTTAAACCAGCTTGACAAAGCATGGCTAACCCTGCCTTAATATCATAAGTGACCTTCGCAATTTCATTATCGTTCAAGTAGTCTCCTAGTGTACAGACTAAGTTCCAAGGGACATAAGCTGTCTCCCGGGCAGAGGCTAGCGCCATTCCTTGAGGCTGTTTCTCTTTGTGATCGACAACAATAATAAAGCCTATTGTAGATGTTTTCATTTTCTGCCACCAAGAGGTTATTGCCTCTTTTGTTTCTAGGCGTTCGTACTTTAATAATTCCGGAAGATTGGTCGGTTTCGTTTGAGACTCCTGGGGAAAAAGACGTTGTAGAAGCCTATTAAACTCTAGCCGGATAAAAAGAGGCCCAACCTTAGACATTTTGGGTGGTCTCAGCTGGCATTTTTGCCAGCTGCATTCAATCGGCACCTCACAACAAATAGTGGCCAGATCACGACTCAAAAAAGCTTGTTCTTTATGTTCTGCTAATAGTTTGTGCCGTCGTCCTTTGATAGTTGAAAGCTTAGCATATATATTTTCCAGAGAATCAAATTGCTGCAGTAAAGTAGTCGCTGTTTTGGGACCAATACCGGGGACTCCTGGTATATTGTCCGAAGAATCACCGGTCAAAGCTTTGTAGTCCACTACTTGCTGCGGTGTCACACCTAGCTTAGCCTTCACTCCCTCCGAATCCAAGACCTCTAAGTCGGTTATTCCACGACGTGTCAGAAGGACTTGAACATTCTTGTCCACCAGCTGCAGCGCATCCTTGTCCCCGGTAACAATGACAATTTCCAGTCCAGCTGCTTGTCCTTGTTTAGCCAATGTGCCAATAATATCATCAGCTTCAAAGTCATCGACTTCAAAATAAGGGATCTCCAGTGCCGAAAGTAGTTCGCGCACAAGAGCGAACTGTGACACTAGATTTTCAGGCGCACGTTCCCGTTGTGCCTTATAAAGATGATAACGTTTATGTCGGAAAGTTACTCGGCTCTTATCAAAAGCAACTGCCATCATGTCAGGCTTTTCTTGGTCAATAAGTTTCAAAAGCATATTGGTGAAGCCGTAAACGGCATTTGTCTGTTGACCGGATACAGTAGTAAGTGGCGGCAGTGCATGATAAGCACGATGAATGAGACTGTTGCCATCCACCAAAATCAACTTCTTACCCACAAGGACACTCCTTTATTCATAAAGCTTCTTTGTATTAGTATTTCACCACATTCGGGGCAAATCCTTTGTTTCAATAGAAAAACCCTGCCGTAGGCAGGGAGATTCAACTTGTAATTTAATCTTATTGATTTCTGAAACGTTTCCATAACCATCTAATCAAAAAGGCTAAAGCGCCAACCACTGTCAGAATAGGCAGTGCTCCCACAATCCACACCACTATGTTGCTGACTGAGCTAAGTAGCCAATTAACGCTGCTAGTTAAGGCTTGAGTTATCCGTGCTCCCAAGCTTTTTTTATTGGGAAGTTGCACAGCTGTCACACGGTGCAGCCTTTCTCGCAGCTCCACGTTGATAGTAGACAATTCCACTTGATTATCTAAATAGCGCAGGCGTCCGGTTAAAGCTTCAATTTCACCCCGTACCCGTTCCAGTTGACCTTCTACTTTGAGAATATCTTCTACCGTTTCTGCTCGGTCCAATATAGTAAGCAAACGTTCTTCTTGTCGAATTAAATTGCGATGCCGGGCATCGGTATCCACATATTCGTCTGTAACATCCTGGCCTGTCAAACTTTTTTCCTGCACATCGCCCAATGCTTCTAGTTGTGTTAACACGTTAGTAAAACGATAAACTGGAATGCGTAACGTATAATGGGAGCTAAGCCCACTATCGTGGCGAAACATATTAGAGTTTTGAATAAACCCCTGACATTCTTGCACCAGCTGTTGTAGCTGTTCTACAGCTGTATCTAGTTTTTCGACCTGCAACGTAAGATGAGCCGTTTGAATAACCTTTCTCTCCAAAGGCAGGGGCTCTTCAACAGGTGACGAGGGTGTAGCCTCTTTCATCATCAGCCTTGGTGTCATTTGCTCTTGTTCTTCTTCCGCAATAAAACTCATCATTTCAGGTCCCATGTCGTCAACATATCCCGAAGCAGCATCTTCTGATGCCACTTGTGTGAAAGAAACAAGACCGGGACCGGTCGTTACTTTAGCTATTAGTACTGCCGCTATTAACACCGCTGCTACTGAGGACAGAGAGCGACCCCATTGTCTCCAAGCCCGTTGCCAGTGACCAGCCATAACCTGAGTCTTAATTGCTGCTGCAGAGTTAGCCGACCAGGCATGCCTTATAATCCTATCTGTTAGATCATGTGGCATCTCAATAGGTTCTAAGGAACGAACCAAATTCACAGTTTCTTCTAGGGAAGAAAGTTCATCTCGGCAGGAATTACATATTTTGGTGTGTTCGTCCACTAGTTTTATATCAGAGGTACTCAGTTGTCCATCCAGGTAAAGAGAGAGTTTTTCTCGTACTGCCTTGCAGTTCATCCTTCTTCCCCCCTTACCCGCTATAGACGTTTTTCGTAAAGAAAAGTTCCCGATCCACCATAAGTTTATCTCTTAGTGCATGTCTTGACCGGCTAAGTCTCGACTTCACTGTTCCCAATGAGCATTGCAGTACTTGTGCTATTTCTTCATAGGATAGGCCTTGCACTTCTCTTAGAATAAGAATCGTGCGTTGTTCTATGGGTAATGTTCCCATTACTTCTTGTAGTCGCTCAAGTACGGCACGACTCATGCAAATCTCCGCTGGCCCCGGCGCTTTATCTGGAAGCTCCAACGATAAGTTATCAGGGTCGGTGTTATCTAACGAAATGACGTGACGATCCTTTTTAGCCCGTAGATGGTCATAACAAGCGTTAGTGGCAATCCGGTACAACCAGGTGGCAAAACTAGCTTCACCACGAAAACTATTTATCCGTAATAAGGCACGGTAAAATACCTCTTGGGTTAAATCGGCTGCATCCTCACGATTACTAACAAGGCGGTAGGTAAGGTTATATATTTTATCTTGATACCGCTCGACTATAACTGCAAACGCTTTTTTGTCCCCTTTACGACATCGTTTTATTAGTACTTCATCTGTTTCCATCTTACCTACCCCCCTTTTTTGCACAGTAGGGACTAAATTCAACTTAGGTAGGCTGAACTCCTGCTACTGGAATAAGATGTTAAATTTGAGTCAATTGGTTCGCATGATCTCCACAACACGTATATCATTAAACATTATAACTTTAATAGGTAACATTTCGGTTAACGTTTGTGCTAAAACAAAAACATTCTTACCTAGGGATTTTTCAATCCAAGGTTTACTATCGTCTATGGCTGTCGTTTTATCCGATTCAAACTCTAGTGGTATTTCAAGAGCACTGGCGATAGTGCCAGCAGGTAACCAAACTCCATCCTCATCCAACCACCCTCCTTGTGACAGTAAGCCCACTTGCTCAACGTTTATTTGCCAGGTAAAGAGTTCTAATACCTGTTCCTGCGAGTCCCAGTAGCTCATAATTCCTAGATGCGTTTCCAGATCACTTAGGTGAACAAAAGATTGTCCTGCTTTAACATAAGGCAACAATTCACTAGTTCCAACAACAACAGATTGCCTTTCAGAATTCCACATTAACGGCATATTAAAAGCCTCAACTATCGGTCGCAGTGCAACCAATGTTTCGCCGTTGACAACTTCTGTATCCACAACAATTTCCTGTCCGGCAGCTCTCACCCTCATTCCTAGACAAACATAGATCGGTTTAGATTGTCTACTTAAAATAGCCGTTGCTATCTTTTTATCTGAACTAGTGCAAAAAATACCCCGTGCCCCCAGTCTGTCCTGTACCACTTCTACAGTAAGTGGTTGGCGCTGATAAATATCGGGGTAAAAAACAAGGTGTGTTTGACCGGTAATTGGGTCGGTCTCCACATCAATAGTTTCATATGTTACGCTTAGCTCCGTTCCAACGGGTATCAGTGTAAATAGTTCTTCTACATCAGCATTATGCATGCGTACGCAACCCAAAGATACTGCTTTTCCAATAGAGCTAGGGTTGTTATTCCCATGAATGCCATAACCAGTAGGTAAGAAACCTAGCCATCTTTGACCTAAAGGATTATTAGGACCTGGTAAAACAGGCGTACTGCCATCAGGGGGATACCAGGTTGGGTTTACTACTTTGTTAATAATCTTATAATCACCCACTGGCGTTGGTGCAGAAGGCTTGCCCACTGCTACCGGATACCTTTTCACCACTTTATCGCCTTCAATTAAACTTAGGGTAAAACTAGGTATATTTATAACTAACTTCGAAGCCATAGCTGTCGTCTGTTTAGCTGCTACTGTAGAAACATGAAGTATCAAGGTAATGCTAATAATTAAAAGAACTTGCTTGAATTGGTACCACCACCCCCTTGTTTTCATCGCCGATAGAAAAGGAAAAAGCACAGCTTACACTCCTTTCATGCTTTCGCCGGAGTATATGCTGAGCTTTTGTAACCTATGACTCTTAATGCATTGCAATATTAGTACACGTCTTTACAGGCAAACATAAAAACTCCTTCGTCAGTGATGAAGGAGTTTTTACTTCTACGACTAAATTCAAATGGTGCCCGAGGTCGGGGTCGAACCGACACGCCCTTACGAGCAACGGTTTTTGAGACCGTCCTGTCTGCCTGTTCCAGCACTCGGGCACAACTAATATTAACAATTTAATTTTAGCATACACTTGTGCCACTGGCAAGGGCTTAGATATTATTCGTTCTTTTATAGCAATAAGGTTGCTTTTGTAAAGGATAAAACGGCTGCCTGCAAAAGCCCTATAATAGCCCCCAATACACCGCCGGTGTATTCAATGTAGCGTAGTTCTTTTCCAGTCAATCCCCAAATAAGACTCTCCAGTTCTTCCAATGGGAAGGAGTTTAGTCTGGATTCAACCAGGGTGCTGAT
>JBMNSQ010000088.1:0-7342 GCA_050945275.1 bacterium
CCAACAACAAATATGTTGGAACCGATACTCATCCGGACACCTCCCAGCGTAGTAAAACTTTCTCCATCGGCTATCGGTCGAGAAGGTGCTGCAGCAGTGCGCTTAGCCCTGTTATAATTACCACCCCTGTTCCCGCAATAAGAAACCACAGCGGTACACCGTACCGCTCAGCCACTGGTCCGGCAATCAATAGACCGATGGGCATGGTGATGGATAGCAAGCTACCCAGCAGCGAGAATGCTCGGCCTTGTGCCTCTTTGGGTATGGTTTCCTGTAGATAGGCAGTAAAGGGTATGTTGTACAGATTTACACTGGCTCCCATGGCCAGACACAAAGCCACAAAAATCCAAAATCCCACCATGGTAGGCGGGAGCATTCCACCTAGCAGTGATGCCACGCCCAACACCATAAGTCCCAAGTGAACAACGCCTAGCTTGTTTTTTATTTCCCCCAGGCCACTGACGGCAACTGCCCCAAGCATCATGCCAATTGAGTATGCAAGCTGGTTAATGCTCAAATGCCAGGCGGTGGCCTTAAAATAGTCGCTGGTCATTAGCGGATAAAACATCGATAATGGCATGAAAAAAACCATACTGATAGCAGAAGCCATTGTGACAATATAAAGCCTCTTATCGCTTAAATACACTGCTATTCCTTCCTTGATTTCAGCTGCGAAATTGGGGCGGGGTCTTTTTTCGTACTCAATCTCTGGGATTGCTACAACAGCAACTGAAATGCTTGCAACCACGGCTCCCAGCAAGTCGGTAAGCAAAATAATAGGTAATGGCAGCACCGCATACATAGCAGCACCTAAGATAGGACCTACCATAAATGCAGCCGACTGCATGAATTGGCTCCAGCTGTTGGCTCGCACAAGCTCTTCTTTGGGAACGAGCATAGGCACTGCAGCTTGAATCGCCGGCAGGTGAAAAACGCTGCCCACAGCACGGGCGCCCAGCACTACGCAAGCCAACCAATAAGGTGGGTCCCAAATAAGAAACGAGATAGCAAAGACAGTGGCCACCAGTCCTATAAACAAGTCAGCACCGATAATCACTGTCTTTCGACTAAGCCGGTCAACCCAAACACCAGCAAAAGGTCCAAGCAAAAACTGAGGCAGAAACGCAAGTAAGCCCGCCAAGGACATTATAAGCGGGGATGCTGTTTCACTGGCCAACCACCATATAAGTGAGAATTGTACCGCGCTACTACCGATAAGGGATACGGTTTGCCCAGCGGCAATGGTTAGAAATCCCTTCTTCCAGCTAATAGGTTGATAGTCGTTTGCATTCTCCATTTACTCAGTCACGCCTCCGCCGATTCTTTTTCTTAGGGAGTAATCAAGACATTGCCATCTACAAAATTTGGGACCTACGCCATCACTAAAAGAAATCCGTCTGCGTTGTCATCCTAAGGGCTTTGCCCGAAGGACCTATCTCTCTCATGTCTTGATTACTTCTAGAATACCGCAAAAACCTTTGTATGTATATGGAAGTCGCGGTACAATTAGGAAAACCAATGGCCGAAGGAGTGTTTAAGCCTGAGAAAAAGAATCGCTGCTTTCTTGGCTGCAATCATATTTCTGGTCGCTTTTTTGTACGCGGAAAATAATCTTATCACAATTAATAATTTAACATTATATCTCGATAACCTGCCAGCCGCTTTTGCCGGCCTAAAAATAGTGCACCTCTCTGACCTGCACGGAAAAAAATTCGGCCAGAACCAACGGGCCCTAGTGAAAAAAGTGGAAACGATTCAACCGGATCTTGTAGTATTCACCGGTGACCTGATTGATCGCCAACGCGGCGGCACCAAAGCGGGTCTGAAGCTCCTAGGGCGGTTGGCTACAATT
This sequence comes from bacterium, assembly GCA_050945275.1. Taxonomy (GTDB): domain Bacteria; phylum Bacillota; class DTU030; order DUMP01; family DUMP01; genus JAAYWY01. The sequence continues at coordinate 1,853 of JBMNSQ010000088.1, forward strand.
GCCCCGGTGTATTACGTAACGGGAAATCACGAAGGGTGGACCGGGGATTTTGACACCTTACGGCCCCAGCTAAAAAATAGTGATGTCAAGGTCTTAAGCGATACTCATGATCAACTGCGGCGTGATAAGGACAGCATCTACATCGTGGGTATTGACGATCCGACACTAAAACCGCGTCCTTACGGACCAGCCCAACAGGTTCGGGACGGCCTTGAAACTGCTTTAGAGGGGACCGATGGTTTCACTATACTTTTAGCCCATCGGCCGGAACTAATTGATATTTATAGCAGCTTTGGTGTAAACCTGGTTTTCTCGGGCCACGCCCATGGCGGGCAAATCCGGCTACCCTTTGTCGGCGGTCTGGTTGCACCTGGTCAAGGCTTCTTCCCTCGCTATGCCAGCGGCCCTTATACACATGGTTCTTCCACCCTTGTGGTCAGCCGGGGCCTTGGCAATAGCGTTTTCCCACAAAGGCTGTTTAACCGGCCCGAAATTTTCGTGGTGACGCTAAATAGAAGCTAATAAATACATAGTACCTACTGACTAACCATTTCTATCCAGTAAAGAAGGCACTAATCGTCTTTGAAAATAAGAGAAACAAATGAGGCCGTCCCACATTAGACTGTGCTGGTGGGTACAGCCTCCTTTGGGTAAAAACAGACGAAGCACATGATGGATGACGGACTTTGAGTTATTATTTCTTCCGAACGGGGATCCAAACCTCGCTATACCCGTAATCCTTTTTTTGTTCATTCATTTTTGTAAAAGAAAAAGCAGGGGCGTTAACTACTTCGTAATCAGAAGAAGGAAGCCATTCTGAGTATATTCTGGCCATTGTATCTTGTAACGTCGAAGGAAATGGCCCCTCATTCGGAAATACTGCCCAAGTGTGGGCTTCAACTGGAACTTTTTCTAATAGGTCACTTACTTTGTTTTCAGTTGTTAGAACGCCAATCAGGTGAGTTAAGTCTCCTTCTTCTTTTAAGAAACCAGCGTCAGCATCATAGGAAGCATTGACAACTTCATAAGGCTCTATGTTTTGAAGAGAATGCATTTCTTCTTTTTGTTCATCTGTAATACTCTCGGCAAGCTTAACAATCTCGTTATTAATACCTTCGAATTGCATAGGAACACGTTTGCTTACCCCGACTAAATTAAACGCCGGTTTGTCCTCAATTCTAAACTCCATAGAAGTTCCTCCCTTGACTGTTATTGCGAATGAGAGTTTGGGAAACGATTTACTTACGCCTTTTTTTGTTACATCCGAGGGTAAGAACCCACTCCATTTCTTAAATGCTCGAGTAAAGCCATCTATGGACTGATAACCATATTTAAAAGCAACATCCGTTACTTTTTCTCCATGCAATAAATCCTTATTTGCCTCGGACAATTTCCTGTTCTTGATATACTCACTGAGCGTAAACCCTGAGAGGTAAAAAAATATCTTTCTAAAGTGGTAATCACTAACCCCAGCATACTCGGAAATTTCCTCCAGAGTTAGAGCATCGGTTAAATGGTCTTCAATATAATCAATCACATGGTTTAATTCCTTTAGCATCGTCTCCCTCTTCTCGTATCTACATGATACCAAAGCTACTTTAATTATACTCGACTTTTTAACACAAAAAATATCGAGTCGTTATAGAATACGCCACCACCTAAGGTTAGTAAGTCTTATTTGGAGAGCCAACCTTATCGTTTCTTCTTATTTTTTACCCGGCTCGGCCATTCGCGTGCTCAAATCATCACATAAATCGGCCTTGGTCAGGACAATAACTGACGCTGCCCTGCTATCCAATGCAATAGACAGATACCGTTCCAGACGGCGCAGGTTAAAATCAGCGTTCAGGGACATACAAATAAAAACCACATCAATGTTAGCTGCCACAATCTGGGTCTCATGAGATTTTCCGGCAGCTTGTCGCTTAAATACGCTTTTGCGCCGGAGCACGTGATGGATGACTGCATTTCCTGAGCCGCTATCTAGTCTATCAATCATAACCCAGTCACCGACAGCAGGGAAATCAGCGCTGTCACTAGCGTTGTAAGCTAGCTTACCCGAAACCTCGGCTTGTATCTCCCCGCTTTCAGCAATTACTTTGTATAACTTGCGATGCTGTTCAGATATCCTCGCCAGAAACATTCCATTATACAAAGTAGCTTCTTGCTCAAAGCGTGGTGTTAGTCCATAGCTTTTTAAGTCAATATAACTCATCTTAATCTCCCAAATCATATGATTATCCCTTTTAGCAGGTCAACAGCTTAACAAAAGACGTTGGGCTGTAGAGCACAGTGGCCATATCGGCTATCATCTTGGAAGCACTACAGTAATACGTGTACCGATACCTAACCGGCTCAAAACTTCAACGTGCCCTCCATGCCGCTCCACAATCCATTTGGCTATGGCCAGACCCAAACCCGAACCGCCAGTTTTCCTGGCTCGGGATTCATCGGAACGATAAAAGCGGTCAAATATATTTGGCAGCTCCTCCGGTGCGATTCCAATACCATTATCCTGCACGCTAATGCGAATCGAACCTTTCTCGGTAATAACCCTTATAATAATCTTCTCTCCGCTGGGGCTATATTTTATGCTATTATCCACCAGTATTCGAATCGCTTGCTTAAAAAGCTGCTTATCGGCCTTAATATCAGCAGGCCGCACCAAATTCAGTTCAAAATTGTGATCGGGATGTATCATTCGCGCTTCAGTTGCGATCTCATCAATTACATCAGAGCAGTCAAAGTCCTGTTTGTGAAGCTTAAGGGTTTCATTATCACCCCGAGCCAGAAACAAGAGCTGTTCCACCAAATCCTTCATGCTTTCTGTCTCGCTCTTGATAGCGTCTATTGACTCTTGCAGAGTTTTCTCATCTTTTTTACCCCAACGGTCTAAAAGATTTGCGTAGCCTTGGATAACAGATATCGGCGTACGTAGCTCATGAGACGCATCAGACACAAATCTCAGCTGCGATTCATAAGCAGCACTGATACGATTGAGCATTCCATTTATGGCTGCCGCCAAGTCCTTAAGCTCATTTTGAGCTTCGTCCACCGATATACGCCTATCCAGGCGGCTAGCATCAATATCGCTGATAACACCAGCCAGATTCTTAATCTGTGGGCCAGTCAGAGAACGCCCATAATATAAGTCATCATTTATTTGTCTCGCTTTTTCCGCCATCTCCGACAAAGGTCTCAGAGTCTTCCTGATGACTCTTGAGCCTTTATTCATATTCTTTATTACAATAAGCAGTTCAAAAAACAAAACAATGGCCGCCAAATAAAGCAACCGCTGTAGGTCAGTGCCCAAATCATACACTATTTTATACGCTGTGTCTTGAACCAAAAAGGCCATATTGTACGTTGCCCCGCCGATTCTGTCCCAAAAGCGCGTCTCTTTCTGGCCCCGAGGCATACTGATAATGCGTTTCACATCGCTAATCTGCACCGGCAAATGTTTCTGTACCTCGGCCGGCAAAACCAAGCCTTTAGGCGGCCTTTCAGTAACCAGAACCTGGTAGTCTTTGTCGATGCGGCTTACTGCCGGCAGATTATCATGACCCAAGTTAATCATATCAATTATAACTTGTGCTCCCTCTTCTGCCTTCCAGAGAGTAACCGACAGGCTCATTAAGAGGATCAGGATATTTATCGATACAAATCCCGAAACCAGCCTTCCCATCAGGCGCATATTTAGTTTTAAAACCAGGGAAGAACGGATTTTGTCACTTATGGTGGCACTCTTGCCCTTACTCATCCTTTATCACATACCCCACTCCGCGAACGGTATGAATTAATTTAAGTCCAAACGGCTCCTCGATCTTGGCACGAAGATAGCGAATGTAAACGTCTACGGCATTAGTACCACCGGAAAAACCATAGCCCCACACCCGTTCCAACAAAGTTCCCCGATTAAGTACGATATTTTTGTTCTCTAGTAAGTACTGCAGCAAATCAAATTCGCGTTTGGTCAGCTCAATCTGTTCATCCTTGACCCAAACTTCTCTTTTTAGCGGATCAAGGCGTAGCGCTCCCGAAACCAGAACCGGTGGCGTTTTTGCTCCATTACCACCGGCCTTATTTCTAAGAGCAGCCCTGATTCGAGCTAAAAGCTCCTCAATGGCAAACGGCTTGGTAACATAATCGTCGGCACCTGTGTCCAGCCCTGCAACCTTATCCACGACCGCATCTCTGGCCGTCAGAAGTATCACCGGTACATCCGAAAACTGCCGCATCCGTCTTAGAACCTCGATCCCATTTAAGCCCGGCAACATAATGTCTAGAAGTACAAGATCAAAAGAGCGGGTTTTCACCAGCTCTAACCCGCTTCTCCCATCAAAGGCCTTTTCAACCTCGTAGCCTTCAAACTCAAGCTCTAGCTCCACAAACCGCGCTATCTTCTCTTCATCTTCAATTATCAGTATCTTTCCTACGCATTCTCTCATTACTATCCTTTACTTCCCTTTTTATATTCTCCGCCGCTTGAGCCACTGAATCCAAGGCCTGGTTAACACTTTCCTTTCCCAAATCGGGCCCAGCAAAACTATATCTGTATCCCAAAAACAGCCCTATTATTATAAGAGGAACAGTCACCCAAAACGTAAATATCAAAAGTACCACCAGTACCGTCACCGGGACAGTCATTATCTTGGTTCCGTCTTTCTTGACCTCAAAACTATTTCTGTTCCCCCGGACAATCAGCCGCCTACACCACCCAACAAATCGCCGCGCCAGCTCCGCAAAAGAAATACTATCATCCGGCTCGCTTTTCCCCTTAATATCCTGTTCATGCCTATCCTTAAGTTCCTCATCCGGATCCTTGGAACAGTAGAATCCCCCGTCCTGAGGGGGTGCAATCCGCTGCTCCTTTTCTAGAATAATAATAGCTTCTAGTATGTCCCCATTGGTTTTTTCCAGCACGGCCTTAGCTTCTTCATAAGAAATATTGGCTTTCTCCCGCAGTCTCTCCACTTGCTCTAACGTAACCATAAGGTAGCCTCCTTGGCATTTAGTATGGCTTTATTATACACGCTGGAGCTTTAAGGGATATTTAAGAGACATTAAAATTCCATTAGAAAAGATTCTTTGTCTCTGGCGGTTTTTCTAACTACCTGGCACCAAAGTATCTTGCCGGGGTGGAACAGCAATCAAAATGTACATATTGTAGTCGGCCCCGGCCTCATCGCCATCACCGGAAGTAAGACCAATATGCTGGAATATAATCCGCAGTTTGTAAGCGCTCTCTTTTGCATCCAAGGTCAGCTCGTCGGCATCAAGAACCCCTTTGGGAGCACTTTTTTCAGCAGCCGAGGCGGCAAATTCATAAAGCTGTGTCGACACCAGCTTTTCCCCGGCGGCATTATGAAGTGATACCCGTACATCCTGCGTAGACACAGGTTCAAATCTAAGTTGATATGGGATCCCATGCACCTCTAAATCATGCGTTACAGTTTCCTTTTTATCCATTGCCCTGTAAGTACTAACCTG
>JBMNSQ010000089.1:0-7244 GCA_050945275.1 bacterium
ATAAGCGATAACCGGCCGCTGAGCGGGCTGTAGGCTTAAGCAAACCCACTTTGTCATAATAGCGCAGCGTGCGAACACTAATACCAGAGCGCTCGGCAAACTGCCTGGTCTGGTAAAAAACTTGATCCAAGGTGTTCCCTCCTTTCGTTTTCTATTGTAAAGGGTAACGTAACGTCATGCGCAAGCTTTTAGGGAACAAATTGTAAAAAACATCGTCTATACTAGTAGCCGCACAACGAAAGGAGGTTCTGCAGAAACCAGTTTGGAACACCCAATTCTTCTTAGACTTACATAAATCAAGGAGGTTTATCCATGAAAAGACGGACGATAGCAATACTAGCATTGGTTTTGTTTGCTGTCCTTACCACCCAGGTTTTGGCCGCTCAACCCATTAAGCTTCTCGTCAACGGTACAGCGGTGGATACTGATGTCTCGCCCCAAGTTAATAATGGCCGGGTACTTGTTCCCATTCGATGGGTAGCGCAGGCTTTAGGAGCTCACGTTGATTGGGATGATCAAACCAAGAGTGTAAAGATTGATGCCCCGGAAAATGTATCCTCCGACACATCGCTAGAACGGCGAATTGAGCTACTACAACAAGCCCTTGCTCCCAAAACTCCTGAAGAAGCAGCCCAGAAGTGGGCCGAAGGCGTAAAGATGCGCAACGGCGCTCTCCAATATGCCGTACTATCACTAGAGTTTCAGGAACAGAGACGAGCCGATTATGAGGATCTAGGCTGGGTAACTGGTACCTCTAGCCCATGGGTTGACAGTTATAAAATTATGGAACAAACGAAGAAAGATGACACTACTTGGGAATACAAGATACAACTAGCACTTAAGACCTCTACCGGGGATGCCGGTTCAACTTTAGCCACCCTTTTAGTAAAACAATATGAAGACAACTGGTTCATCGATCAACTTTCCGAGGAACACCTCCCACCAACCGATGAACAACAAGATATCCCCTTAGCGGAACTTACCGGCACTATCAAAGAGCTCGAAACAGATGAGCAAGTCCGCTTTCTTCTAGAAGGGGCTCCTATGACAAATGGCGAACCCTTATTGGTTTGGATTAGCATTATGGATGACACCCAGATAGTGCTAGAGCAAACCGGCGAAGACCACGTTGGCAAAGTTTCCGACCTACAAGTTGGCCAAAAAGTAGCCGTCGAGCTCGCTGGCCCCATGCTGGAGTCCTATCCAGCTCAAGCCGGTGCAGCATTTGTCCGCATCTTAAAGTAACCTGCCTTACCGACAAAAAAGCTACCTTAAAGCATAGTGTGATATGCTCCCCTAAAAGTAGACAGGTAAAAAGTAAAACCTGTTACTGAAAGGGGAGCATTTTTTGAGCAAAGCCAAATAGAGGACTTAAGATTTATGAAGCGTGCGTTGCCTGACTTCCCTTAGGCATCGCGCATGTCTTGTAGATCTTTCTTGTGATTAATTTCTTCCTCGATCAGTCTCTTTGCTATTTCACGTGTCTTAGCTAAACGAGTTTCTTGGGACAGTTTCTCGTAGTATTGAATTGAGGCCTCTTCAGCCTGAATGGCCAGATCCAACACCTCATCAGTTGTTTTTAACCCTTTTACCAGCTTAGGCACGGCAGCAGGCTCCGGAAACACAGCCGTCGAAACCAGTTGGCGGAAAAACTTCTCCACCTCTTCATCAAACAAGTAGCTATCATCGTAATTGCCCTTGTCCGCTAAGAGTTCCTCATACAGAGCATTAAATACAGCCTTATGTTCTTTTTCTGTCTCGGCCAGCCGGGTAACCAGGTCCCGTACCTTAGCATTTTTTACATACTTAGCCGCTTCAAGATAAAATCGATGACCACTGTCTTCCAGCATACCTGCTAATTGTAAAACTTCAAGTTCATCCACTATATCAACCTCCATTAACTAATGTTAGGCTCGGTTATTTAATGTGACCGTCTTTGGATGAGCCTACTAAGATCATTTGCTACTTGTCATTTTTATAATTCATCGTTTAACTACAAATCCCTGCTTTCTCTTCACAGTTACCCTATTTCGTTCTACTAATCGATCTACCATTGCCTCTCAAAGTTGTTGCAACCTCATACTTTACTGTTAATTTTGCCTGACTTTCCATTTACTATTTGTCGCTCTAATTCTCCTAAATAGGCAGGAACAAAGCCGTGAACGAAGAATAACTTAATTAATGTACTACTGATAACAATTATCACCCGCAAAAGAAAGGAGAATCTTTTTGGACGTAAAAGCAATGTATGTCTTGTCGTATGGACTCTACGTTGTTAGTGCACAGAATGGTGACCAGATTAATGGCCAAATTGCCAACACCGTGTTCCAAATCTCAGCCGATCCAGTAACCGTGGCAGTAAGCATTAACAAACAAAACCTAACTCATGAGTTTATCAGCGCCAGCGGAAAATTCTCCGTCTCTGTTTTAGCAAAAGAAACACCGTTGGAGTTTATTGGACGTTTCGGTTTTCATTCCGGTCGTGATATTGATAAATTTGCTAACGTGAACTGGACACAAAGCCCAGCCAGGCTGCCGTATCTCAGTGAAAACACTGTCGCCTGCCTAGAGGCATCTGTAGTAAACCGTATTGATGTCCACACCCATACGTTATTCATCGGTATCATAACAGATGCTAAAACTATAACTAGTAATCGACCTATGACCTACGCTTACTATCATCAGATTAAACGTGGGACTACACCTAAGACTGCACCTACTTACCAAAAAGAGGAGTCCAAATCCAGCACTGTCAGTAACTCCGCCTCATTAAAGAAATACCAGTGCAAGGTATGCAAATATATCTACGACCCCGAACAAGGAGACCCGACACAAAATGTCCCAGCGGGTACACCATTTGGCCTACTACCAACAGACTGGAAATGCCCTATCTGCGGTGCTCCAAAGACATCCTTTATTAAGCTTTAATTCAACTCCCTGAGGAAATGTTTTTATAGCGAGCTTAATAAGTGCGAAGAAGGTGCGAGGCGGTTCCTACACCTCCTCGCGAAACTTCCACCCTAATCAAAAGATGTAAAATCACGGAAACTCAAAAATGGTTGACAGCATAGGACCCCTATGATAAAATTTTAATGTCACAAAGAAACGGGCCATTAGCTCAGTTGGTAGAGCACCTGACTCTTAATCAGGGTGTCGCAGGTTCGAGCCCTGCATGGCCCACCAAATAAAGACAGTTGCCGCGCGGTTTGCGCGGTTTTTTCTTTTTCCACCTCTGCCGCCAAAACGTAAGTCATCGCCCAATCGCCTATAGGAGAAATGTTACCTTAATGCAGCAAAAGAGCCCGCTAGAGCTCTTTTGTTGCGCGCACCTTTCATCTTCGCTTCAACTATGCCAAATGGATTTTCCCTAAGGCTTTTGGTAAGGAATGCTCTTTATTTCTGTAGTATCAAGGGCATTACAGATAGCGTTAATTACGGCTGGCGCAGATGGCACAACAGCGCATTCGGATAAGCTTTTTGCGCCAAATGGCCCTGTAGGTTCGTATTCTTCTACAAAATCAATTTGAAGCTTGGGCATTGCGGATGCTGTAAGCATTTTATACCTTCTAAAATTGTTGCTTTTTGCTCTGCCGTTAGCATCAAAGTCTATTTCTTCACACAAGGCATAGCCAAGACCCATTTGCACAGCGCCTTCGACCTGCCCCTCAGCACCTAATCTGTTAATAACCTTGCCTACATCGTGCACAGCAACATAATCGGTCACTTCAACTTTTCCTGTGGTGTTTTCAACCCTTACTCGGGCAATATGCACTCCATAGGATCCAGGAGCCATAGTAGCATGATGGTTCGCAACGCAGATAATATCTTCATTTAGCACCTGCTGAGCATAAGCCATAACCTGATACCTTTCTACACTCTTATCGCTAACTTTAGAATAAACATAGCCCTCACTTAGCTCTAAATCATCTGCATCCTCGTCCATCATAATCGCTGCCACTCTTAAGATCTCTGCCTTTACAGCTTCGGCTGCTTTTTTAGCAGCATAAACGGTCACATAGACACCTCGGCTGGAGAAATCGCCCACAGTCCAACCGCAAACATCAGTGTCACTGTATACCACATCTATCATGTTCAAAGGTAACTCAAGAATTTCTGAGACAACCTGCACCTGTGCAGTAATAGCAGCCTGACCCATTTCATGGGTTCCAGTATACATTATGCACGAAGAATCCTCGTTCATTTTAATCATAATGCAAGCTTGATCCAGATGAGCATCATAGGTACTACTACCATGACATCCTAATGCCATACCTACTCCTATGGAATATTTGCCACCTTCATCGGACAGGGGCTCCCAGTTTTTTTGCAATTCCAGGGCTCGCTTCAGACAGTCCTTAGGACGGGGATTGCCGATTCGTTTGCCGGATCTTTGGTCTATGCCGTCGGGATCCACCATGTTTTTAATTTGCAGCTGTGCAAAATCCATCTTTAAGGCCTTAGATATTTTTAAAAGTTGGCATTGTTGGGCAAAAAAAGCCTGCGGCGAACCGTAACCTCTCATTGCCCCAGCAGAAGGGGTGTTTGTATACACTGGATAGGCTGTAAAACGCATATTGGGTATTTTGTAAGCCTTAAATACCTTGCCGCTCATTGCGCCAACAACGTTCCGAGCGCTGCCACCATACGCCCCGGTATTAGATATTACTTTAAAATCTTGTGCTACTATTGTACCGTCTTTTTTTACTCCTGTTTTTATTGTAATTACCGTAGCATGACGGGTACGAGTAGATATCATCGTTTCTTTTCTGTTATACGTCAGCTTAACAGGACGCCCGGTCTGCCTAGCGAGCTCAGCCACAATTGGCTCAAGCGTCACTTCCAACTTACCACCAAAAGCGCCACCCATTCCCGGAGTAATGACCCTTATCCTGCTCATAGGTAAACCGAATATCCGGGAGAGTATAATCCGCGTGCCAAAGGTATTTTGATTAGGTGATATCACAGTAAGCTTACCCTTGGCATCAAAGTCAGCTATTGCAGTATGGGTTTCTATCGCACCGTGATGGATAGCAGGAGTAGTATATGTGTCCTCAAAAACATAATCGGATTCTGCAAAACCCTTTTCCACATCTCCAGCATTTTGATATATCTCGGCCGCTATGTTGCTGCTACCGTGTATCGGGTATGCATCCTTTTCCATAGCTACAACAGGATCGACGTAATGGGGAAGTTCCTCATATTCAACCTTGATAAGGCGCACAGCCTTTTTCGCTATGGCCAAGGAATCGGCAGCTACCGCCGCTACACGATCCCCGACAAAACGAACTTTATCATCAAATATACATTCATTTTCAATCCACTTTTGAGTACTAAGGCGTGTTGTACTGTTAAACTTCACCCGGGAAGAGTTTTTATATGTTGCTACCGCTCTTACTCCTGGGAGAGCCTCTGCCGCAGAAGTATCCAGAGATTTTATTCTGGCATGCGGTACCGGGCTAAAAAGCACCTGAGCATAAAGCATACCGGGAAACTTTAGATCATCAGTGTACTTAAATTGGCCGGTTACCTTAAGCTCTGCATCTATAATGGGTACTTTCTTGCCGATTACGGCGTAATCTTTCATTCTACCTTCACCTCGCTCAACATCTCGGCAGCTCGCTGAATCGCCTCTACAATTTTGTAATATCCAGTACAGCGACATAGGTTATTCCCTATAGCCTCTCGTATGTCATCCTCTGAGGGAACAGGGTTTTTGTCCAAAAGAGCCTTAGCACTCATTAGCATGCCGGGGGTACAATAGCCGCATTGAACCGCACCACAGTCTATAAATGCTTGCTGCAACGGATGGAGTTTTCCGTTTTTAGACAGGCCTTCCACCGTTTCAATAGCCTTGCCTTGAACTTTGACAGCATGTATCAGACAAGAGTTAACCGCTTCGCCATCTATAATAACCTTGCAGGCACCACAATCTCCGGTATTACAGCCGCATTTTGCTCCGGTCAAATTAAGGACTTCTCGAAGCACATACAATAACGTCCAATTTCGTTCCACCTCGAGAGTAATGTTTTCGCCATTAATATCCAGTTCTATTTTCTCCATTAGCTTCACTCCGTTCTTGTCATACTCACCCGGTGTTATACTTTATAAACATGATTATAGCAATAATTCAGGCTCCATTAAAATTAAAATTCCGATACCTAATTTTACAACGTACTTCGTCAACTTCATAACCATTTCTTTTGTGCAGTGGTACAAATAGGACCGACCTAAACTATACTTCATCCAAGGCTACCACGGCCTGCTTTACTTCTATAAGATCAGATACTGATACTTCCTTCCTTTGTCCCGTACCTACTCACAGTTCCTGCCAACACAACACCCCCGCCACTTTCTAGACGGGGGTGCTCGAAGTTTATAGGTAGTGTTCTACTTATAACCAGCTCCTTGACAGCAAAAACAGTATTCGTAGATAGAGTGCCTGCGGGGAGCTATTTAGGACTCCGGCGAGGTAATTGTCCAAGGATAGTCGTTTTTATAAGGGTTTATTCTTGCGCTATTTGTTCCAGCACAAGCTGAAACACCTCGTAGGGCTGAGCACCTACTACGGCGTAGCTATTATTTATAATATACGTTGGAACTTCACTAATACCCAGATTCGCAGCCTCTACCGTCCATTTCTCAAGGATCGCATTATATTCCCCACTTTCGATCAGACTTTGCATAGCGTCGCCATCGAGGCCCACTTCCTTGGCACTAGCTCTGAGTACCTCCCAACTCCCGATGTCCTGGCCTAGGCCGTAAAACCGGTGAAATACAGCATAGTTGAAAGCTCTAAGCTTATCGTGTTCCCGGGCATACTCTGTCGCTAGTAGGGCTCGCAGCGTAGAGGTCATACGATCTGGAAAATTTATAGGTAAGCCCATGGCCTTGGCGATTTCACCAACACGTTTAACCATGGGGACCAGACTCTGGCGTTTCTCCGGTGAAAACGGCTCACCTTCAAGTGGTGTCTCTGGATGCAGTAGGAAGGGCCGCCAATCCACCTCCGCTCCAAATTCTGACTCTATGCGTTCAACCACAACCTGGCCGACGTAGCACCAGGGTCAAACATAATCGTAGTACACCATTAGTTTTATCGTATGCTTTACCATAACGGCCACCTCCTTTTATCTCAGGTAAGAATTCGGTCTACTTGAACAAGCGTGGAGCATCGAGATCTACCTGCAAAGCATCCAATGCCTTCCGTACAAGGGATCGGCGTAGCTGCTTCTCTTCCTCGGGCG
>JBMNSQ010000090.1:0-7217 GCA_050945275.1 bacterium
ATCTGAGCACCCTTGGCGTAAACCAATGCCGATGGTGAAACGTCGACGTGATCCGGTGGAGGATTATTTTGAGAAGAATGAGTGGCGTCATCAATACGCTCAATATTGATTTCCCTAGGCAACCTACAGCTTTCTTGGCCAGCGATTCGGGTTCTGTCCAGGGTGCGAAGCAGGCGTTAGCCCTTGCCCTGGACAGGTTCCGGACGCTGGCTATAATCAAACAGGGTTGCCTAGTGGCCATCGCTTTTTCTGAATTTACTTGGGGGACATTTTGTCAGTCCAAATGAGCATGTTTTGGGGTGACATTTTCACTGTCCCTTGACATGGCAAAATAAAAAATTAACAAACTGTGAACGTGTTCGAGGCAGACTTAGTGGTTTACCGTTAACACTTGCAGAATGCCAATATTAAACGAAGGAGCAGGACATCCTAGATATGAAAAAACAACACAAAAAAGCGAAGATGCGGAGTGAATGATGTGCAGACAAATAGAGAGCTCCAGACAGCAATTTTGCGGGAAGTTGCTGCCGCTGCTTGGGCAAACCGCCTGGAAAAAGTGGGAGAAGAATTAGTTAGGCGATATGCAGAAAGCGAGGCAGGCGCCCGAAAAATATATGATTTGGTGAAAGCAGCTCGGGGTATTGATGCCGAAGAATTGTCCCCGGACACACCTATGGTGATTCAAGTCGATAGCTTATGTGATGAGAACTGTGTTTGCGGTGCAGAGGAAGGTTCACCTTGTGTCCAGGCCTGCCCGGTGGGAGCGTTGCAAGAAACGGATCGTAAGGCCAATATCGACTTTACAAACTGTGTTAATTGCGAGCGCTGCATAGAAGCGTGCGAAAACGGTGCTATTATGGAGCGCCCCCAGGTCGCTCCCTTAATTAATTTACTTAAAGAGGCGACGGGGCCGGTTTATGCTGCTGTAGCCCCGGCTTTTGTCGGTCAGTTCGGACCGGAGTTCACACCGGGTAAGATGCGTTCAGCCTTAAAAGAAATTGGCTTTACCGATATGGTAGAAGTGGCTCTGTTTGCTGATATGCTTTCCATCCGAGAAGCGGTAGAGTTTGATGTCCGGGTGAAGCAGGAAGAAGACTACATGATAACATCCTGTTGTTGCCCTATTTGGGTGAAGTTAATTCAGAAAAAGTTTCCTGAGCTGTTAGATAAGGTTTCCACCTCAGTATCACCCATGGTGGCGGCGGGACGGGTCCTCAAAGCCTGGGCCCCGGAGGCGAAGGTAGTATTTATTGGACCCTGCTTATCCAAGAAAGCCGAAGCACTAGACGCCGATGTGTTTGGTGCTATCGATCTAGTGGTAACATTTAAAGAAGTACAGCTGATTTTCGAGGCTATGGAGCTTAAACCGGAAGAACTTACCGATAATGATAAGCCGCAGGCTTCTTGGGGTGGGCGTAGTTATGCCCACACCGGCGGCGTTACGTCGGCCATAGCTGCTTCACTGGAGCGGATAAATCCGGAGCGAGAAATAAAGATCCGGGCTCTACAAGTCGATGGTGTAGCTGATTGTCAGCGTTTACTGGCTGATTACGTAGCTGGAAAGAGAGACGGCAATTTTATCGAAGGAATGGGTTGCACGGGTGGTTGTGTCGGTGGCCCGGCGGCCTTGATTCCGGCTGCCGAAGGAACAGAACGAGTAAAACACTACGCTGTCATGGCTCCGCACCTTTCACCGATGGACAACCGGGAGGTATTTGCAGTTTTGGAGGATTTGGGTTTCCCTGGGATCAGTAGCTTGTCGGATGAAGGGAAAATTGGTAGGATGTTGGAAAGGTTGTATCAAAGAGATAAAGCGGGTGTCTAAGAAGCTGGGTTATACTTGGCTCTGACTGATAATGGAACCGGAAACCGTTGACAAGTACTTCTTAATCACATTTAGAAGTTTTTCGGAGTTTGCGGGTAAAAGTGCCAGCCGTCCGGGTTTATCCTTCGATGGATGGCACTTCGTTTACTATAATAACACTTCAAAATGGACACAACACCTCCTGAATATAATATAATACAGACAACTTATTTCTTTGTCCAACAAATTGGTGAAGGAAGGGCAATTTCCGAGAATCTACCCGTATTCTATTGGAGGGAACCAGTCATGAGGTTTGATTTTTATAACGTTCTTATGAATCCTTTTTTTCTCACCTTTATCACTCTGTTTCTCGGTGTATGGTTCGGCGGCTGGAAACGAATGGGGCACATGCAGTTAGGTATAGGTGGGGCACTATTTGTAGGAATTTTTTTAGGGTGGCTTACCCATTTTATTGCTTTGTCCTTACCGAAGGGACATACAGGTTATGAGGCGGCACAGAAAATCCTGACATCAGGTACAATTCCGTCACAAATGAGCAGTTTTGTGTTGATCTTATTCATTGTAGCAATCGGGCTTCTTGCTTCCCGTGATTTAAAAATGGTTCTAAGAAAATACGGCATTCAGTTTATTGTGCTTGGGATTGTCATTACTTTTATCGGTGCGTGCCTATCTTATTTATCCATGTATATTATTCCAAATTCAAACGTTTATGAAGCATCCGGGATTTATACCGGAGCACTTACAAGCTCGCCCGGACTTGGCATGGCAATGGAATCCTCCCAGAAGCATGTTTCTAGTTTGGCAGACAAATATGAGACGCTCTCTGAAAATCAAAAACATGAATTTTTCCGGCTTCTGGGCTTGTCTGAAAATCCAACGTCTGAAACATTGAACTCTCTAGATCACGAAGAGGTAATGGCGGCTACCGAGAATGTCAAAAGTTATGTGGGCACGGGTTATGCGGTAGCTTATCCCTTCGGCATGATTGCTGTTATTTTAGCGATCATTATTATTCCTAAGATTTTTCGAATCGACATTCCGGCAGAGCTTGAGGCATATCGTCGGGAAATTGCGCAGACAGGGGACGGCAAAACAGAAGAGTCTATTTCGGTCTTTTTTGATTTAAAGTCATATGCATTTGTTTCTGTAATTGGCTATCTTGTAGGCATGGTGGAAATATACCTTGGTCCCTTAGGGTATGTCAGCCTCGGTGCTATTGGCGGATGTCTGCTGATCTCTATTTGGTTTGGTAGTATAGGAAAACTAGGTCCGTTTCGCTTTCGCATGGATACCAAAGTACTGGGGACAATTCGAGATCTTACGCTTGCAAGTTACATAGGGATGATTGGCTTGACCTATGGCCATCAAGTGATTGAAGCGTTGATAGGCTCCGGGGTATATCTTGCAGTAGCTTCGCTCGTCATTGCGTTATTGTGCGTTGGAGTCGGTTATTTATTAGGCCGACATGTGTTTGGACTAAACTGGATTCTTCTGTCAGGGGCGATATGCGGGGGAATGACATCTACGCCCGGACTTGGAATGGCTGTTGATTCGGCAAATTGCGACGACCCGGCCGCAGGATATGCCGCTACCTATCCCTTCGCTTTAATATGCATGGTTCTATTCACAAATATTATGTATCAGATTTAAGGGTTCAAGTCGAGATTATTGTCAAACTGTGATACTACCTTATAAGGGCAATCGAATATGGGGGGCATACGAAATGATCAAAGGCCTGACACCTTCTGCAGTGTCAGGCCTTTAGGCTGGATACTAGTAGGTAAGGCCTAGCTGACCTTAAGAGATTGTAGGTTCGCCGACTACACTGTCGCTAAATCGCTGAAGCAAAACTGCAGTTTCTGCTCTGGTGGCACTGTCTTGGGGAACGAGAGCGTTCTTCGTTCGGCCGTTAATCAGTCCCGCGCCGTAGGCCCACTGTATGGCAGGGATAGCATATTCGGAAATGTCGAAGGCGTCGTGGTAGAGGAGGAGATTAGCATTTTCACTGACGCTTACATTGTAGCCTTTGTACTGGGCGTAGCGGTAAAGTATGGTTGCCAATTGCTCATGGGTGATGTTTCCGGAAGGGTCAAAGGAGCTGGCGTCATAACCTTTAACGATCTTGTTCTCGGCGGCCCAGTGTATGGCTGCAGAATACCATGTTTCATCCTCAACATCGGTAAAACTGCTTGCTGCTTTCGCTTCCGGCTGTCCTTCCATACGCCACAGGATTGCAGTTATCATGGCGCGTGTAGTTTTCAAATTCGGTTCAAATGTGGTCTCGTTTGTGCCGTTCATTAGTCCGTTGCTGTTCACATATTCTACCGCAGTGTAGAACCAGTCATTTTCATTGATATCCGCAAAAGGGCACACCCAGTTGCTTTCATCTGGAAAAAACAATTCCTCGACGGCGTGCTTGGTTCGGGTATTGCCGACCTTTTTTATAGTCAAAGTTGCGGCTTGGCTGCTGTTTGCCTCGTAGTTGCCGCTGGCTGCGATGTTGGCTTTTACATAGTAAGTGCCAACATCCACCGGTGCTGTGCCTGCGTTTTTCGTGCCCGCATAAGTTAGCGTTGTACATGCGGAATCTGTGTAGTAGGTGTAGGTAACTGTACCATCTGGCGTTGTTCCTCCCGCCACGCCAGTGACGATGGCGGCATCAATTGTTATCGGGCGTCCGGTTTTGATAACGCTCTTATCCGTCAGCACGATGGTAGGTGTCGCTGCTGCTATTGTCCATTCATTGTTGATGCCGCTTCCTTCTGTCAGTGTATAATTGCTGTCAGAGAGTGTAGCTGCGGCTGCCGTATAAGTACCGGCATCCGTTGCCGAAATGATGCCAGTGTAGCTGCTTACCTGAGTGGTATCGCCAGGTAGTGCATTGGTAACGACGGCCGAAATGGATTTTTCCGTATTGTTATAAACAAAGTCGCTGTGGTCGGTCCAGGTCAGACGGACGGGCTTAGGTCTAATTGTACCCGTAAGGTTAGAGAAATCTAGCTCATATAAACCGGCCCTTGCCCCGGTGAGCGATACGCCGGTAACATTTACGTTCTTATTCTGTCCAGCGTTAGCATCGCTGAAGGTTATGACGGGAGTGCCTAAGAGAGATACATCTGTCATGTGGCCTGCGTCAATCTCACCGGGTTTAAGCCTCAGGCCTATTGTTCCCGACACCATGTAGTCTGCTTCAACGGATTTGTCATAGGTCTTACTGGCAATCTCGATATTGGCAAGTTGAAGCCTGATTTTATCCACAGGATCTTCAGCAGCTAGTGCAGAGATTGTTACCTCAATAGTTCGGGACAAGTCATTTTTGCTTACTGTTAGGATGACGTTGGTATCGTTTTTTTGCCGTGCAATTGTGGCGTCACCGCTGCTAATGTTAATCACATCGGGATTATTGGAAAACCATATTACACCGTTGTCGGTCCCTACGGTGAAATCAGTGCAGACAGCAGTAACAGTTTCGTTGTTATTGAGAAAAACCGGTGTCGCCGAGATATAGGCCGCGTCAGTGCCGTCAATACCGGCGAGGCGTGGATAAAGATTGTCGGAAAATACCCAGTTGGATGCTGTGCCCAGGCTGCCACTTAAGTTTTGGCCGACCATCTCTAAAGTTAGTTTGCCTTCAGCCTGCCTTTCACAGTCTGTGTCAGCGATGCCTCCTACAGTACACATCTGCTTATCGTAGAAGCAGTTTATTACTGTACCGTTAAGGCTCTGTCCTGCCACCCCACCGGCATTGGTTTTGCCGCTAACTTTGCCGATGTTATAGCAGTATTTCACAGTGCCGTAATTACAACCCACAAGGCCACCTGTACTGTCGCCATCGTTTCCAGTAGATTCGCCGCTGATGCTGCCAGTGTTGTAGCAGTATTCAAGGCAGCCGCTAGTTAAGTGTCCTACAACACCACCGATGTAATTTTGACCGCTAACGTTTCCGCTGTTAAAGCAGTTAGTTATCGTGATGTCGGTGGTACTATAGCCGATGATGCCACCGACGTAGTTTTTGCCGTTGCTAACATTACCACTATTTCTGCAGTTTGCTATTGTACCTGGCGGTTTCTTTGTAGCGTGGTTATAACCGATAATGCCGCCCACATATTTGCCATTGCCGCTAATAACTCCGCTATTGTCGCAATTCAGGATTATGGCATTGAGTCCATATCCCGCAATACCGCCGACATTATTACTACCGGTCACACTCCCATTGTTATGGCAATTGCTAAGCTTACCGCTGGAGAGACACCCCACAACTCCCCCAATGCGGTCAGACCCTTGTATGTAACTGTCTGCTATAATGATATTACTAATGGTTGCGCTTTGGGCATATCCGAATAATCCCTGGTATTTTATGGAGGCCCCTGTTTCTGTTGGGTTGATATAAACCCCGCTAATAGTATAGTTGCCGCCGTCAAAGCTTCCTTCAAACTTATGGGTACTTGTGCCTATTGCCGACCATTCCTTAAACGTTCCGCTGTTTAGCGTACCGTTGGAGGACAAGACATTTTCGTTTAGCATAATATTGGCCGTCATCTCGAAATATGTGCTGCTGTAAGTTATTCCTCCGGCTACGTTCGCCGAAAGTTGAGCCAGGTCAATGGCGGTGCTAATGAGATAAGGGTTTGTTTCGCTTCCGTTGCCGCCACTAAAGGCATAGTTCGTATTTGCGGTCGGCATCTTGCCATCCCAAACCGTAGGCTCGGACGATGTCCTTAATTCGGTATCCGATAAACTGTTCGGCGTTAATAAAACTGGGGTTGCGTCGTCCGCATCAGTATTATTTAGATTTAAGAGGTTATCTTCTAAGTCATCTGCTACTTCAGAGCAGAATTCTTCCGGCTCTATTAGCATAATGGCGGTCGGTGGTTTTGTTAATGCTGTTTCTTCATCCATAAGTATGTGGGGGTCTGATGGTCCCACCATTTTGGCCTCTTTATCTGCGCCAGGTGTTACATTACTTGGCGTTGGTTGAGCTACAGATAAGTCTGCGGCGTTGATATTGTCCATATCCGAGAGGGAGTAGCTTTTATCTATTACTCCATTGCCAGCATTGAAGGTGTTATTAATGCAGTTAGGTGCAACATGCCCACTATCCGCTGCGCTTGTTGCAATACTTAATGTTGGCAATATACCTGCTACCATGCAAATTGCTAGAATAATGCTTAGAAATTTTTTGTGCAAGATTGTTTCTCCTCTCTATACTATTCATAAGAACATTCGACAAAGAGGGATATCCTTCCTGTTGCTGTGGCGTTCAAGCGAAAAGAACCTAACCTGCTGATCTAAAGCCAAACGATGTGTTGCAGCTTAGTAACGTGATGACGATGGGCTTAGGTGTATTGAACAAGGCCTGACACATGGTTGGTGTCAGGCCTTAATCCTTGTT
>JBMNSQ010000091.1:0-7195 GCA_050945275.1 bacterium
TAATTTCTACTGTAAACGTTCGCGTCCCGGCCTGAGCACTTCCTCGACCGAAACCGGTCATACTCTGCACACTATCGCTTCCTTGTAAATAAAATCCCGCTCTGGCGCATCCGCTCCACAGCTTCTTGCATCCGCTGCTCGTCCACTGTAAGGGCAATACGGAAATACCCTTCCCCGTGCTCTCCATAACCGTTACCAGGGGCGACATTAACCCCTACCTTCTCCAACAGTAAAGCACAGAAGTCCTTAGAAGTATAACCAGCCGGAACCGGTGCCCAAACATAGAATGTGCCTTTTGTCGGCTTAAGATCCCAACCTAAACTATTTA
The DNA here is from genome assembly GCA_050945275.1 of bacterium. Classification (GTDB taxonomy): domain Bacteria; phylum Bacillota; class DTU030; order DUMP01; family DUMP01; genus JAAYWY01. The sequence goes on from JBMNSQ010000091.1 coordinate 329, forward strand.
AACCATTGACGATTGCATTGCGACGTCCGGCATACATCTGGTTCATACGATCGATATTATCTTGCGGGCCAATCAAAGCTTGGATGCCAGCATATTGAACGGCATTAAAAACACCGGAATCAATGTTGGTCTTAATAACTGATAAGGCGGCCAGCACATCTTTATTACCCACCGCAAAACCAATACGCCAACCCGTCATGTTGTACGGCTTAGACAAGGAGTTAAACTCAATACCTACTTCCTTCGCCCCCGGGGTGGCTAAAAAGCTAGGAGCACAGTAGCCGTCAAAAGTAGTCTCGCAGTAGGCGAAGTCGTGGCAAACAACGATATCGTTCTTACGGGCAAAGTCCACTGTATCAGCGAAGAACTCTGGAGTTGCCACCGCTGCGGTAGGGTTATTAGGATAATTAATAAAGAGCAGTTTAGCCTTGTGGGCTATGGCTGGATCAATCGCCTTATAATCAGGCAAAAAGTCGTTGGCAGCTGTAAGCGGTATACTCTCGGGTACACCACCCGCTAGCAAGGTGCCGGTACGATATACGGGATAAGCTGGATCAGGTACCAGGGTCACATCGCCCGGATCAACAAAGGCCCAGCAGATATGAGCGATACCTTCCTTTGAGCCAATTAAGGCCATTACCTCTGTTTCGGGATCCAAGTCCACATCATAACGCTCTTTGTACCAAGAGGCCACCGCCTGTTTAAACTCAGACAAGCCTTCATAGGGCGGATAACGATGGTTCGCGCCATCAGTGACCGACTCCTGCAGGGCTTGAATTATATGCGGCGGCGTAGGCTGGTCGGGATCACCAATACCCAAATCGATAACATCCACGCCACGGGCCCGTGCCTGGGCTTTGAGCTTATCAATTTCAGCAAATAGATACGGTGGGATAGTGGAAATACGCTTAGCTCTGCTAGTCATAAGATATCCTCCTTTGTGTCTTATGCTTGAATTGCTTCTATAATTTCAGGCTGAAGTTCGCCGCTGAAAACATGTGTTGCCGGACCGGTCATGTAAACATGATCGTCCGATCCCCATTTTATAGCCAGTTCGCCACCAGGCAGTTCTATGGTAGCACGGCGGTCAACAAGCCCTGTTAGGCTACTGGCTACTGCCACAGCACAAGCACCGGTGCCACAAGCCAACGTAGGGCCAGCACCGCGTTCCCATACTTTGACCCGCAAGCGATCTTCTCCTACCTGCTGCACAAATTCAACGTTAACTTTCTTAGGAAAGGCAGGATGCTGTTCCATCTTCGGTCCTAGCTCTTGCCAGGGTATATTTTCTAAGTCTTTTACCGCTATCACTATGTGCGGATTACCCATGGAAACAGCGGTGAATTGGAAATCAGTATTGTCTACAGTTAGTTTAGCCTTAACTACCGGTCCATCTCCATAGCCAACCACCGGAATGTCGGCAGCATTAAGACGCGGCTGTCCCATATCGACGCAAACCTCAGTTACCTTGCCGCTCGCTAACATGAGCCGGGGGCGAATGATGCCAGCTAAAGTCTCTATTTCGAACTCGGTTTCTTTAGTTAAACCACGCTCATACACATACTTAGCAAAACAGCGAATGCCATTGCCACACATTTCGGCCTCGCTGCCATCAGAGTTAATAATTCGCATCTTAAAGGGAGCCTTATCTCCAGGGAGAACTAAAATCAGGCCATCAGCACCCACGCCAAAATGCCGGTGGCATAAAAGACGGGCCAGAAGGCCTAACTTAGCTTCATCGGTAGTAGGCTGGTTTTCCATAAGAATGAAATCGTTACCTAGACCGTGTAATTTAGAGAAACGCACGTTATTAGCCCTACTTTCAAGTATTATTACCCATTATATCAAGCGGGCGTCGATCTGTCCACCTGAGCGCCCACACAAAGCCTTGGCCCAGCAAGCGGAAACCAGCCACCAAGAGCAAAATAGCCCACTCCCCCCCTGTTAAGGGTACAGTGGCAAACACATTCTGTAGGAACGGATGGTAGATAACCACCAATTGGAGCCCCAAAGAAACCACAATGGCTAGTATTACATAGAGGTTTCCCCATAAGCCGACGGCAAATATAGACTGGGTTTCACTGCGGCACTCCAGTACATGAAACAGCTGCTGGAGAACCAGCACAGTAAAAGCTAATGTGCGAGCCAAGGGCAAATTGCCACTTCTAAGGCCAAGAATAAAAACCGCCACCGTAAGTAGACCTATGCTTAGCCCTCGCCGAATAATCTTTCTGGCTAATCCGTGGGAAAATATACTCTCTGCTTTTTTTCGCGGCGGTCTGAACATAATATCCGCTACCGGTGGATCGAAACCCAGCGCCAGGGCCGGCAAACCGTCGGTAAGAAGATTTACCCACAGAATTTGAATTGGTAACAGTGGTAATGGTAGCCCTAACAGGGCGGCCAAGAACATAGTTATCACTTCACCAATGTTACAAGATAACAAGTAGCGGATAAATTTACGGATGTTATCATAAATTGCCCGCCCCTCTTCCACCGCGGCCACAATAGTGGCGAAATTGTCGTCCTCAATTACCATAGCCGCTGTTTCACGAGCGACGTCCGTTCCACCACGCCCCATGGCAACACCTATATCCGCTTCTTTTATGGCTGGTGCATCGTTAATACCATCGCCAGTCATGGCCACAACCTCTCCTTGTCGCCTTAAGGCCCGGACAATTTTTAATTTATGGCGAGGGCTCACCCGAGCATAAACATTTATCTTACTGGCTTTTTCTTCGAGCTCCTGCTGGCTCCAGGTATCTAAATCAACCCCGGTGGCCACTCCATTCTCCCATGATAAGCCCAGCTCTTTAGCGATGGCTACGGCGGTACTTTGATGGTCACCAGTAATCATTACCGTGCGAATACCCGCTTGGTAACAGCAAGAAATTGCTTCTTTTGCACCGTGACGCGGGGGATCGTTTAGCCCGACTAGCCCAACTAAAGTCAAATCTGTTTCCATCTCTGGATTCGGGGTCTGTGTTAAGGATGGTAGATCCCGATAGGCTACCGCCAACACCCTTAGGGCACGGGACGCCATGCTGTCGTTTTCGGCCAGCCAACGTTCTTTATCATGGGACTTTAGCGCTGGTTGCCTGTTAGCTCCGTTGTAAACAGTCTGGCAACGATTAATAACCTCATCAGGAGCCCCTTTTACTACCAACCGAACACCGCCGCCAAATCGGTGCAAAGTACTCATACGTTTGCGCTCAGAATCGAACGGTATCTCACCTAAGCGCGGGTAACTTTGTTCTAAAAAACCACGGACTAAACCAGCCTCAGCTGCCTTTACCACAAGCGCTACTTCCGTTGGATCTCCAGTAGCAGTCCACACTTCTTTCTCTGGCGGGCGACTACGCCATAGATCAACTACTTCCATTCCCTTACGCTTCAGAGAAGCGTCATTACACAACGCCGCTAATGTTAAAAGTAAGCGGTGATCCTGGGCTCTAATTTCCCTTACCGTCATCTTGTTTTCCGTTAGCGTACCTGTTTTATCGGCACATATTACCGAAGCACACCCCAGCGTCTCCACCGCCGGCAAGGCTCGGACAATGGCCTGGCGTTTGGCCATCCGCTGTACACCAACAGCCAAAGATAGCGTAACCACTGCTGGTAAACCCTCAGGGATAGCAGCTACAGCTAAACTTATTCCAGCCATTATAAGCTCAAGCAGCGATCCGCCTCGCCTAAATCCGAGCGCCACTACGGCCGCACAAACAACGATGCAGCCGGCGACCAACACCCGCCCCAACTGGTCTAAGCGCCGTTGAAGCGGTGTAAGCTCTTCCTGGCGGCGTCTGAGCAGCCGTGCGATTTGTCCTGTTTCCGTTCGTATTCCGGTAGCTACTACTATGGCTTCTGCTTTGCCTCGGGTAACTAAAGTACCACCGAATACCATGTTACGTCGCTCGGCCAATAAAGTATTGACCGGCAATGACAATACCTCTTTAGTCACCGGAACCGATTCGCCTGTTAGCGACGATTCATCGCACTGAAGGCCCCAACATTTTACCAAGCGAGCATCGGCCGGTACTTTATCTCCAGCGTTTAGGATTAACAGATCGCCCGGAACGACATCAGCGGCCGGCACTTCTTTTGCTAACACCCCCCGTCGGCAATAAGCACGCGGGGGAGTCAATTGACTAAGTGCGGCGAGTGACCTCTCCGCTTTATATTCCTGCAAAAACCCCAACATTGCATTTAAAAGTACAATGGCAACAATAGCCAGCGCATCGCTCCATTCTCCCAATAAAGCCGATAATGTCGCCGCAATGAGGAGCACCAAAACCATAAAATCCTTAAACTGCTCTTTTAACACTTCCAACATACCCTTAGCGTCAGACGTGGGAATAACATTGGGCCCAACATCAAGAAGACGATTCCTAGCCTGGACGGGTTCTAAACCAGTGTTGATATTAGTTTTCAGTACAGCCGAAATTTCCTGTATTGACTGGACATGCCAAGGTTGCAATGTACCGGCCTCCTTCTACCACTTGAGAAGCCAGCACCATATCATTTTTGTGTTGGCTACTCTCGCTTTGGTGTCTGATCACTACTGCCTGCGCAATTACCTAAAGAATCCCTATGCCGTCAGCAAAGAAAAAATGCGCACAGCAAGGCCGGTAATTGACCTATCTTAGGCCTACCATTATACTGAAAATGTATGACAGACGAAGGATAAGGATGATGATCATGGCTTTTGATGCCGTTACCTTAACTGCCCTTATGCCAGAACTTGAAGCACTAGTGGGCTCCCGTGTAGTACGCATTTGGCAACCAGACAATTTAGAAATTGTTGTCGCTCTGCGGGGCCCTTTGGGTAACTGCCGCCTACTACTCTCCGCCCACCCTGAGAGAGCCCGCTTGCACCTAACAACCGCAGCTTTTGCCAACCCACCCCATCCTCCTAACTTTTGTATGTATCTGCGCCGTCATTTGGAGGGAGCGCGGCTTGAACATATCACCAGGCCAGAAGGCGAGCGTATTGTGCGCTTTCACTTTAGCGGCCGAGATGAACTGGGAGACAAACGCGAACTTCTAGTGATTGTGGAAACCATGGGCAAGCATAGCAACATTATTGTTGTGGAGATGGCACAAAACACCATCTTAGCGGCTATTAAGCCCATAACCGCCGGTATGAGCCGCTGGCGCCAAGTAATACCCGGTCTTTTGTACGTAAGTCCACCGGCCCAAGAAAAGTTATTCTTGTCCGATCTAACAGAGCTTGAGTTTTATTCAGAGCTTCCCCGCCGGGGCCGCCGGCCAGCGAAAGCACTGCTGGCCACTATAGCTGGCCTTAGTCCCCTCTGGGCCAGAGAGCTGGTCGCTCGGGCCGGTTTGCCAGAAAACCTAGATATCCAATCGGCAGATAGGGCCGATCTAACTTTGTTATGGCAGGAAACAGCCTCTTTTCATCAAGTCCTAGTGCAGGGACAATTTGATCCCTTAGTATATTTCGCGCCCTCCGGCCAGGTACTGGCTGTTACCCCTCTTTGTTTACAACAATACTCAGATCTAGAAACCAAAAAGTTTTCCTCTATGAGTGAAGCCTTGGACTTTTACTTCTTGGCCAAGAAAAACGAAGCGCTTTTTTCTAGCTTGAAACAGAGTCTGCTAACAAAGGTGTTCCATCATATAGAGCGAGTAGAAAAAAAACTGGCCCTTCACCTGCAGGCCATCCACAGCGCCAAAGAAGCCAATCAGTATCGGAAATTCGGAGAGCTTTTGTTTGCTTATGCCCATCAGTTACCTACTATAGGCCAATCTGAAGTAGAGTTAGAAGATTGGAACGAGCAATCAACTAAGGTTCATATCCGTCTCGATCCTTCTTTATCCATTACCGACAACGCACAGCGTTATTTTGCTCGCTATACCAAAGCTAAGAAAACCCTAAGCGCAGCTCGTCGGCAAAAAAAACAGGATGAAGCAGAGCTAAGTTACCTACAAAGTGTAATCGTAGCCTTGGACACAGCCGACAATCTAACCGATTTAGAAGAAATACAACTGGAGCTAGAAAAAGAAGGCTACATTAAAACACCTGCGCTCTCTCGTCGCCAGGCAAAGACAAAAACATATCCCGATAGCAAGCCCCATAGTTTTATTGTTGATGGCTACACTATTTATGTGGGGCGTAACAATCGGCAAAATGACTGGCTAACACTAAGAACAGCGAAAGACAATGACATCTGGCTCCACACGCAAAACATTCCCGGCTCCCATGTTATCATCCGCTGTCCTGACAGCCAGTTACCACCGGAAAAAGTACTTCTTACTGCTGCCGAGCTGGCTGCCCATCATAGCCGCGCCCGCCACTCTTCGCATGTCCCTGTAGATTACACCCAGCGTCGCCATGTAAAAAAACCAGCTGGTGCTCGCCCCGGATTCGTCATCTACGACCACCAACGGACAGTTTATGTCACCCCAAATAAAGAAAAAATAGCAGCCCTCAAAGACTAGCTGTGGGGGCTGCTGCTCACTTTACTTGCGTACCTCTCGTCCTTCGTAGGGCAAGATCAGATTTAGCACAATACCCACAATGGTAGCCAACGGCATACCACTAATAGTGAAGTTTCCCATACTTATCTCCGCGCCGCCAATACCAATAACTAGGATGACCGAAGCCAAAATAAGATTACGGTTCTCAGAGAAATCCACCTGACTTTCCACTAACATACGGACACCAGCTGAGGCAATTGTTCCGAACAGCAAAATAGAAATACCTCCAAGTACCGACTGTGGTATCGTCTGAATGGCCAAGCCCAGTTTTTGTACAAAAGCGAGGACTATAGCAATTAGAGCCGCCCAACCAATAACCCACACGCTGTAAACTTTTGTGATGGCCATGACGCCTATATTTTCGCC
>JBMNSQ010000092.1:0-7106 GCA_050945275.1 bacterium
TTCCGCGGGCAAAGTCCCGGTCTGGTCCAAGCGGTACAGACGCGTATTGTTGCGTACACCGTGGGTAGAAAAGACCCTAGCGGCAAGTTCCCCTCCAGGTTATACCTGTGAGAACTGCCGCACGGGGTCTTTTTTCTATACCCTTATTTAAGGAGGGATGTTAGTAAATTGTAGCGGAAACTAATTTACGAAACAGTTTTACACCTGGGAAGTCGGACAATTGATTCAAAATTAAGGAGGAAGAATGGAACAATGAAAGATGTGAAGATACGAAAACGGTGGTTCCGATTTTTTGTTGCTTTGCTGATGGCCAGTCTTGTACTGGCTGGATGTAGTAGTTCACCAGCACCGGCTGAGCCGCAGCAGCCTGAAGGGCAGTCGGTAACACAGGCTAAAATTGGTATGGTAGGTCCCCTAAGTGGCAATGCCGCTACTTACGGTGTTAGCACAAAGCGCGGAGTGGAGATTGCAGTTGACGAGGTTAACCAGGCTGGCGGGATAAATGGTGTCCAGGTTGACCTTGTGGCTGAAGATAGCCGTGGGGATCAGACCGAAGCAGCTAACGCTACACGTAAACTGGTAGAGCAGGATAACGTGGCTGCAATTGTCGGGGCCGTACTGAGCTCCGAAACTTTTAGCGGTGGGCCTATCGCTAATGATTCTAAAGTCCCCATGATTTCTTCCTCTTCAACGGCTCCCGGTGTTCCCGATATTGGTCCCTACATTTTCCGTAATTGCATTGCCGATGATGTGCAGGCGGCTCAACTGGCAGAGTATGCGGTTAACGAATTAGATGCCAAGAAATTTGCGGTTATGTTCACTAATAACGACTATGGCATTGCTCTGCGGGACGGTTTTACAGCCCGAGCCGAGGAACTGGGCGAGGTGGTAGCAGTCGAGGCTTATACCGATGGGGATTCTAACTTCAGCGCCCAAATAACCAAGATTAAGGCCCAGGCACCAGATGCCCTGTATATTGGCGGCTACTACACCGAAGCAGCCAAAATTGCTCAGCAAGCTAAGGAGCAAGGGCTTGAAGTTCAACTTCTTGGTGGCGATGGATTTTATTCCGCCAAACTAGTGGAACTGGGTGGTCAATCGGTGGAAGGAGCCGTTTTCACAGCGGGTTTCTATTCCGGAGATAGTAGCGCAGCAGTTCAGAATTTCGTCTCGGCGTTTAAGGCCAAGTTTGGTGAGGAACCGGATATGTTCGCTGCCCAGGCCTATGATGCCGCCAAGATTGTACTAGAGGCCATGACGAAGGTGGGAACCAGCGACCGGGATAAGATTCGGGATGCTATGGCCGAAACTAAGGATTTTCCAGGCATTACCGGCCTGACCTCCTTTGCGGACAATGGCGATGCCGATAAGACCATTGTTATTCTTAAGGTGCGAGACGGCAAATTTGAACGCGTGCAGTAAAGCATAAAACAGTCGCTGGCGGCTATGTAGGGGGGCGGCCTGCATCCGAAGAATGAGCTTCTGTGCTCGCCCCCTAGTGCCGCATACAGGACTTATTTCGAGGTGATAATTCGTGCTGCTGGAACAACTATTAAACGGCGTTATTTTAGGCAACACCTACGCTCTAATTGCACTGGGATACACCATGGTCTATGGCATACTGGAACTCATTAATTTCGCCCACGGCGAAATCTACATGTCGGGAGCGTTCTTCGGTCTTATGTTGGTAACGGTACTTAAGGTACCGGTATGGCTAGCTTTTCCCTTGGCCATGACTGGAGCAGCGCTCCTGGGTATGATAGTCGAACGTTTGGCCTACCGGCCGCTTCGATCCTCGCCCCGCCTATCGGTTTTAATCAGTGCTATTGGCATGTCTATTTTTCTGCAGAACCTAGCTTTAGCCTTGGCGGGGCCGGCCACGAGGCCCTTTCCCCGTCCCTTTGCCGTGCGGACGTTTACCCTCCCTGGTAATGTGACCGTGTCAACACTGCAGATTATCATTATTTTGGTCTCGATTATCCTCATGCTAGGGTTACACTTTCTTATTACCAAGACTGCGCTTGGCCGGAGCATGCGTGCCACAGCGCAAGATCAGGAGGCAGCCAGGCTGATGGGGATAAGTGTAGATCGTATCATTGCCGTTACCTTCGCTATTGGGTCGGCTCTTGGAGCTGCCGCGGGCATTTTAATCGGCATCTACTTTAATTCGGTGGATCCACTTATGGGCTTTCAACCCGGGCTTAAGGGTTTTGTGGCAGCTGTTCTGGGAGGCATTGGCAATATCCCCGGTGCTATGTTGGGCGGTCTACTGCTGGGACTAGCCGAGGTATTTGGAGCGATCTATCTATCCACATACCGCGATGCTATCGCTTTTGCCATTCTTGTTTGTATACTCCTGGTAAAACCGTCCGGTATTATGGGTAGTCAGGTTCGGGAGAAAGTATGAGGTGGACTCATGAATGCGTATGTACTTCAGGTAGCAATACTGTCAGGCATAAATGCTATTTTGGCTCTGGGCCTAAACCTGGTAACCGGGCTTACCGGCCAGCTCTCATTGGGCCACGCCGCTTTTATGGGTCTAGGTGCCTATACAGCGGCCATTGCCACCAAGGCCGGCTGGCCCTTTGTCTTGGCCTTGGCAGCCGGGGGACTTATGGCGGGCAGTGCCGGGATCCTAATTGGCATACCGACGCTTCGCCTAAGGGGAGATTATCTGGCCATTGCTACTTTAGGTTTTGGTGAGATCTTGCGTGTAACGGCGATTAATCTAGAAATTACCGGTGGTCCTGTAGGGCTTCGTGCTATCCCCGGGTATACCACATTTCCCTGGGTGGTATTAGCCCTAGCGTTAACCTATCTGTCGCTGGCCCGAGTGCTAAATTCACGACTAGGGCGAGCGTTTTTGGCCGTTCGAGAAGATGAGTTGGCCGCAGATGCCATGGGTATTAATACCACTAAGGCCAAGATCCTAGCTTTTATGCTGGGTGCCTTTTATGCTGGGGTGGCCGGGGGATTATACGCCCACTACATCCGCTATATTAACCCCAATAACTTTGGCTTCATGCGTTCCATCGAAATTCTGTCGATGGTGGTGATCGGTGGCATGGGAAGTCTTCCAGGTGCAGTCTTTGGTGCGATTACCTTAAGTGCAGCGCCGGAACTTCTACGCTCGATCTCACCTGCTGTGGCCGAGTACCGGCAGTTGATCTATGGAGCACTGTTGGTAGTGGCTACAATGTGGTTTCCTAAGGGTTTGGCAGGTGGCTTAGAGGGTCGATTTGTCCATTTACGTATAAGAAGACCAGGAAGGCGGCCGGCAGCAAAGGAGGAGCCAGCATGAAAATTCTTGAAGGAAAAGAAATAACAGTTAAATTTGGTGGTATTAGTGCTGTGTCGGCCGTGGACCTTTCTTTAACCCAAGGTGAGGTGCTTAGCCTTATTGGGCCCAACGGGGCTGGCAAAACAACACTTTTTAATGTTTTTACCGGAATTTACAATCCTGAGCATGGCGATATATTGTTGGAGGGGCAGTGTATAAGAGGATTAAAGCCTTATCAGATTACCCGTCGTGGTGTGGCCCGAACGTTTCAGAACATCCGTCTATTTCGCGACATGTCGGCGGTAGACAACTGCTTGGTAGCGCGGCACAGCAAAGGTCAGACCGGACTTCTCGGGGCCCTTTTTCCTTTACCTTCGGCCAAGCGAGAAGAGCGAGAAAATAAGAACAAGGCCATGGAGGCCTTGCAGTTTGTCGGTTTATCCGACCGCGCTAATGAAAAGGCACGCAATCTTTCTTACGGACAACAGCGCCAATTAGAGATTGCCCGCGCTTTGGCTACCGGGGCCAAAGTGCTCTTGCTGGATGAACCAGCGGCTGGAATGAATCCCCAAGAAACCAAAGAGTTGGTAAATCTTATTGCTAAGCTACAGGAAAAAGGACTTACTGTGTTACTCATTGAACATGACATGCGCTTAGTAATGGAAATCTCGGATAAAGTGGCGGTGCTCGATCACGGTAAAAAGATTGCCGAAGGCCAACCGTCGGACGTTAGACGTGATCCGGAAGTTGTTCGAGCCTATCTAGGAGGGCGGAGCGCAGCGTGCTAGTACTAAAGGAAGTTACAACTTATTATGATAATATAGCAGCCCTAAAGGGCATCTCGCTTGATGTAGGCCAGGGGGAAATTGTAAGCCTTATCGGGGCTAATGGCGCTGGCAAGACAACGACACTAAAAACTGTGTCAGGACTAGTGCGGGCTCGGACGGGACAAATTATGTTTCAAGATCGGGATATTACCGGGCTTCCTGCCGAGGAGATGGTTCGCGCCGGGATTGCGCTAGTTCCCGAGGGCCGACGAGTGTTTCCCCGCATGAGCGTTTGGGAGAACCTAGTGCTGGGAGCTTCGGTGCGCAAAGATCGGGTGGCCATAACCAAAGACCTTGAGTATGTTTATGAGCTTTTTCCTATTTTGGCCGAGCGGCATCGGCAGATAGCAGGGACGCTAAGTGGTGGTGAGCAGCAAATGCTAGCTATCGGCCGGGCGCTAATGGCCAGGCCCAAGCTGCTGCTTTTAGATGAGCCGTCTATGGGCTTGGCTCCGTTAATTGTCGATCAGATTTTTGCCATTATCCAGGACATAAACCGTCAAGGAACCACCATATTTCTGGTAGAACAGAATGCACACATGGCTCTTAGTATTGCCGATCGAGGTTTTGTATTAGAAACTGGGCGCATAGTAAAAACAGCATCCGCAATAGATTTGCTCGAAAGTGACGATGTTCGCCGGGCCTATTTAGGAGAATAAAGAAGCTCAGCTGGTACTTTTTACAAAAAATAAGCGCTTTGAAAAGCGCTTATTCTAATAGCATGCCCCAGGATGGAATATCCTCTAGGCAGGAGACTTTCCCGAGTCTCCTGCCCTTATTATACCATTGCATTACCATGGCATTGAAAAAAGCAAACTGGTTTCGTCTTCCTAAACATAAGACAGGTGCTTTGAGTTGACTACTATTTAGCAAAGACGTGGTTTCCGATTTGTGTTACTATTGGCCGGGTAAATACCCACGGTGACCAGGCGGTGCTGGGATTATAAAAGTAGAGGGCGCCGCCGGTGGGATCGACTCCAGAGAGGGCATCGGTAGCAGCTTGTATGCATTGTTGGTCTGGCCCTTGGGCATAGAAGGAACCGTTTAGGATCGGCTCAAAGGCGTCCGTTTCGTATAATACCCCAGTCAAGGTCTTAGGAAAGGCTGGGTCCTCAAGGCGATTAAGGATTACTGCCCCCACTGCTACTTTTCCTTCGTATGGTTCTCCTTCGGCTTCAGCCATAATCATTCGGGCGAGCAGCCTCACGTCTTCAGAGCTTGGGCGGATGCCACCGCGAGAAGTTACCGAGGTAGCACGGGTAGCTGGGGCCGGACTTTCGTCCGGTATGGTTAAGACATCGCCTGGGTACAGTAGGTCGTACCAGATTCCACTGGCTTGTTTGATTTCATTTACTGTTACACCGAAGCGTTGCCCAATAAGCCAGAGAGTATCCCCGGGCTGAACTGTATAGCTAGCGGCATGAGCAGTAAAGGTAAACCCGACAAAGAGAGCACTTACTACAAGGGTGCTAACCACCTTTTTCTTCCAATCCACCGCCATAAGTTTTTTCTTGCAAGCATTGATTGTGTTAAGTAGTTTGGTTTTCATCATGTCCAGACTCCTTTCTTTGATGCCCGCTGGCAAGTCATGGCCTTAAGTAAAAATCCTAATTGGCAACAACCTGACTTATGGCAGCGAGTTGTCTTAAAGAAGAAAGCTGCGCATATGATAACATAAAGAGAGGGTACTGTCAGCTTGATCAAAGTCCCTTAGTCGTGCGGACGAGCCTGTGACAAAGAGTGGCGGGGGAAGGCATCCGTCCTCAACAGAAAAGATAATCTAGAATCGTTCTTTAGGCCAGATGGAAAACGAGACCAAAAAAATAAGGCCTTTTGGCCCTATAGAGAAAACACTAATTGTACGGATTCACCGTCAAAGTCTATTATTGCATCCTTAATGAGTTTAGCTGGGATGAAGGTGGCTACTTGGTCTGTACAGAGTTGGAGGAGGTCTCGAGGTTCAAGAGTAGAAATATGTTGTTTCTCGCAGCTGTCTATTGCCAAGGTAACAGAAACGATTCCTTTAATGGCAACAACTTGCATTTAAATAACCATCCCTCCCACCTGATTAATCGGTCGAGGTGTAGCCGCTCTTTTTTACAGCCTGTCAAAGGCATGGCCAAAGCTTCTCAGAGCTGGGCTGTTTGTTGTAGCGCTATTATTAGTTGGTCAAGTTTAAGGCTTAGCTTATAAACGTCACCGGATCGTAAACGGGCTGGGTTGGTGCTAACTAGACGATGCAACTTAACCCGCAAGTCTTCGATTTCGTCATCTAACTGCTGAACTTGGGCGTACCTTTGTTCGACAGACAACGTGTGCTCAACCTCCTTCCCGAACTGCCGATGTAGGTAAGTGTTGTTACGCTTCCTGCATCAACACAAACATACCATGTTCTGACAGTCGGTTGCGCCACTGGCTCTTCTCAGCCCAGACGCCCAGCTAGAGGCTGAAATTCATGGCTCCTGTACAGCTCATGGGTAAAATTAAATATTACATCTACAGATAGATTTGAAGTGTTTCGGTTTCCAGGTTTTTTCCATCATATGACATTATTATACAGCAATGGTAGAGATTTGCAAGAGGGATTTTTCCGTTTTAGTCGACTTGCACCGTTTTTAGTCGCCAGGTATAATTAACTTGGATAACAGCCACTATTGTCGGTGTCGGGCTGTTTGTCCGGGGTAGGCCTGACCAACAGGCCCTTTTGCTGTTGGTACAAACGGAGGGAATGGTGTTGTTCCAAGAAAGAAAAGGTAGTGAACTAACGTCTCTATGCGCTAAGGTTGACCAAGGTATAGATGAGCTTATGGTTCACGGCTTAAGTGGTGCTCAAAAAGCATATGTGGCTTCTATTATTTTGGCACAAAAACGTCGTCCGGCCCTATACCTTACTTCTAACTTGCAACAAGCGGAGACGATGGCTGAAGACTTAGCTGCTTTTTTACCGGGGGCGTCAATAGAAGTCTATCCCCCGGCTGAAGTATTGCCGTACGAATATT
>JBMNSQ010000093.1:0-6987 GCA_050945275.1 bacterium
GACAAATACGCGGTCTTTTTCGTCCCGGGTAAATACTTTGGCGGGACAAAATGCGTAGCAAATACCGCAGTGTTTGCACCAATTATTTATTGCTACTTGGTATCTCTTGCTCACTTTTTACCCTCCATCCTGCCTAACCGAATAATTTATTGGTAGCCTGCTGGATTCTCTCTGCTGCTTTCTCTAATTCTTCCATGGAAGCGGCACTGGATAACCGAACATGATGAAGAGCGCTTTTACCGAAAGCGCTGCCCGGAATAACCGCTACTCCAGCTTCACGCAAAAGGTAACTGGCAAATTCATCGCCGGACATACCTGTTCCCGTTACGTTGGGAAAAGCATAGAAGGTTCCACCTGGAGTCAAGCACGTTAGACCCTTAGTCTCATTTAGCGCCTTGACCAAAAAGTCACGCCGTTTCTTGAACTCCGCCACCATATGTTGCAAAGGTTCCTGCGTACCGGTAAGAGCCGCCACTCCACCCCACTGGACCATAGAAGCAGTGCTGGTTACATTATAAGAGTGAAGTCTATTCATCACGTTAACCAACTCTATCGGGGCGGCAATATAGCCTAACCGCCAGCCGGTCATAGCGTAAGCCTTAGCAAAACCGTTAAGGACAATGGTTCTTTCTCTCATACCAGGAAAAGCAGCGATGCTGTAATGCTTGTTATCATCATAAATGATTTTTTCATAAATCTCGTCTGAAACCACTAGTAGATCATTTTTAATGGCGAGTTCGGCCACCTTAGCCAAAATTTCTTTTGTCTGCACACCGCCGGTAGGATTACTGGGGTCTAAAATAACTAGCATTTTTGTCCGGTCCGTGATTTTGCTCTCTAGCTCGTCTACATCTATTTGGAAATTATTCTTATCGGAAATAGTATAAGCTACCGGAATTGCACCGTTCATTACTGGAACATGGGTATAGTTAACCCAAGCTGGATCCGGAACCAATACCTCGTCGCCAGGGTCAAGAAAACAGCTAAGTGATGCAAAAACACCTTCGCTAACACCCACTGTAGCAATAATCTCTTCCACATCATACTTAAGACCATTATCCTGCTGTAGTTTGTCACAAATAGCTTGCCTAAGTTCCACAATACCCTTGTTAGCTGTATAGTGGGTAGCTCCCCTTCGGGCTGCATCTACCATAGCATCAATGATATGCGCGGGCGTATCAAAATCCGGCTCTCCCAAAGCTAAACTAATAATGTCTTTGCCTTTGGCTTGCAACCGATTAGCTTCAGCAAACATTTTCCTAATCGGAGACACAGGTATGTTTCTCATTTTTTGTGCCTGCTTCATTATTGGTTAACCTCCTTTTTTGTTAAAAACGGATCTCAAAAACCCGAGCTTCCCCCCTTCACTGCTCTTTACATAGAACCTGCTTCCTTTAACCCTTTTAGCGTTCGTTTCTCGCCGTTAACCAAATGTTGAAATACTAGCTCTGAAACCTTATTGGGATCACGATCCCGCAAAGCTTGCACAATCTCCAAATGCTCTAGGGTAGCCTGCTCTATAACTTCTTGCCGCAAAGATAACTTATTTTCCTCCGTGAAATAGCGAATTCTAAGCGACCGTTCCCAAATCCGGTTCAATATATCGGCCAAGTCTTCATTGGTGATATACTTCGCCAGTAGTGTATGAAGCTCCTGATCGGATCTTGTGTAAGCAGCAAAATCATCGGGGCTACGCAAAACTTGGTTCAAATTATCCTCGATTGCATCTAGTTCGACGTCAGAGCAGCATTTAGCCGTAGCTAAGGCGGCATGGGGTTCTAATAGTTGCCGTAGCTCCCATATATTCTTGATGTCGGTTAAACTGATGGGAGTCACTCTAACCCCACGGTTGGGTATAAGTTTAACTAGTCCTTCCGCTTCAAGACGTACTAACGCCTCTCTCACTGGCGTAGTACTAACCTCAAATAAAGCTGCTAGCTTATCAATCTGCAACTCTTCGCCAGGGGCATATTTGTTGGTAAGAATATCCTTCCGTATTTCTTGAAACAACTGATCCCTTAAAGAATTATAAGAAACTCTTCTGTTCACGCCCATCCTCCAGTTCTGGGAAACCTGATTACTCTACCAAGAATTAGACGCGGTTTACCATACTCTCGGGAATACCGCCATCTAGAAATGTCACAACGTTTCTAACTACTTCGGTAGCTAGCCTTTGCATGGCCTCCTCGCTGCCAGTTCCCATATGAGGTGTAAGAACCACATTATCTAGCTGCAGCAGAGGATCATCTGCCGCCGGCGGCTCCTCCGTAAATACGTCTAGTCCTGCTCCAGCAATCTGTTCCTTTTTTAAAGCCTTATACAGAGCCTCGGAATTAACAATAGGACCTCTGGCGGTGTTGATAAGAATTGCCGTTTTCTTCATGCATTCTAGGGCCGCGTCGTTAATAAGGTCCGTTGTTTCTTTATTCAAAGGACAATGAAGAGACACAAAATCACATTGGGGTAACATCTCATATAAGTTGTTTGTGAGCTGCCCCCAAGGCTTAACCATCGAATCATCGTCTGACCGTGGGTGATAAACCAGCACCTTCATGTTAAAACCGAAATAGCACATTTGGCCGACGAGACTAGCGATCCTGCCTCTGCCAACTAGGCCAACGGTTTTGCCAGACAGCTCCACTGTTCGATGTTCATTCCTAACCCAAAAGTTACCAGACCGAAGCTCTCGATCAAAAGTTACCACTTTCTTGGCTACGCTAAGCATTAACATCACCGCATGCTCGGCTACTGCCTGGGAGCTAGCTCCCGGGGTATAAACCACCTGAATACCCTTTTCAGTGGCCGCACTAATGTCAATGTTATCTATCCCAACCCCGTGCTTCCCTATCACTCTCAGATTTGGGGCATTGTCTATTAGATCTCTGGGGATTGGCATTGTCCTTACAATTAGACCTTCCACCTTCTTGCTAAGCTCCATCACTGCATCAGGATCAGGATATTTATCCAGCAAAACCGCCTCGTGTCCTAGGTCAGCTATTAGCTTGATACCGGCATCATGAATAAGTTCAGCTACTAAAATCCTACTCATACGTACCCACCCCCCTGTCCATATCAGTCTCTTATGACTTTATCTTTCGTGTTCCTCTATAAGTTAAAGTTGGTTCCAATGAAACCTCGTACCTCATATATTCGCCACAACATTTTGTTTTCCTTCTCACCTTCTGAAATTGCATTGGGCAATTGAGTAATAGAACATCAATCCCTGGCCAATATACAAAGTAAAAAATCCCGACCATGAAATGGCCGGGATAGAATGTAAAACTAAATAACAAGTTTGCCGTTATCAATCACTTGCTTGTCATCAACCCAAAGACAGGGGGTTCCCAGTACACCATCGAGGTGACTACAGCTTTCATTCTGTCCAGCAAGAGTCATATTATCCCCAAGGGCCAAGTGAATACTTCCTAGGCGTTTTTTATCTTCAGATACAGTAGTTCCTCTGCGCGCACACGGGTTCGTTCCTACTGCAAATTCGCCAAGAACTAAGGAATTGTCATCACCACGTTCCTGCAATATAAATTGCAGTTGTTTAGCCTCTTCACCACCCGATATTTCCACTACCCTGCCCTGCTCAAACTGCCAGATAACTGGCTCTTTTAACATGCCGACTTGGTGTATGGAGGATTCAACAACTACAGTTCCGTTAGCGGAACCTTCAACCGGCGCCATGGCGGCTTCTCCGTCAGGAAAACAGGCAATGGATCCTGGCCGAAAAACTCCCGAAAGCTCAAAGCACGGCCGACCGGCAATAGAAAACCTAAGGTCTGTCCCAAGATCACTGGTGATGCGCACTTCTGAACCCACAGTCAAAAGATCAGCCACTTGTTTTGTTATACGACCTACTTCCTCGTAATCAGCAACCGCCGCCCCTGCTGTTAAAGTTGCGATATCGATTTCTGGCATACCAATATACTTAATTCCTTGCTTCAGAGCTGAACGAACAGTCGAAGTATGGGCAAAACCGGTTGAAGTTGCAAATAGCATCATCTGAGCTCCTAGCACCCCACGGCTAATGACATCTGTAGGTTCCAACCCATGAATCGGACGACGCACCATCACGGTAATAGTTGGTTCCAGCCCAAATTCGAAACAAGCAGCAGCCAGCGCTTCTGCCACCTCAGGTTCAACACCGGTGTCAGTTATTATGACAGCCTCATGTACTCCTTCTTTATTTAATTCAACCGGGATACGAGCATAACGCATAATAGTAAAATCCCGCATATAGCTCTCCCTCCTTGCTATTTAATATCGTTAGTTGGCCAAAAAAGTTTTAAGGATTTCTTCTGCACGGTCCACATTGACAATCCCGCATGTACATGGTCGAGCTAATTCTTCAGCTGCCTCGCGAGCTGTCTTTCTACCTTGTCGAACTAGCTCAGCCTGTTCTTCAACAAGAGACTTAGCCATCATACCATGCCCGCACATGGTAACAATTTCCATAATCGTCTCTGCAGGCAGTTTGTCAGTCCGTCCCCAAACTCCCAAAGCAAGATTAATGGAGTGCGGTTTGCAATCAAGCTCATTCGCCATCTCTAGTACTTCATTGGTTAATCCACTAACCGTTACTGAAATTCCATAATTATTTTCCTTAATTTTCTTAAGTACATACATAAGCTTATCGCGATCGGAAAAACAACATCGAACTCGAGGTACCTCTGCCTTAATAAGATTGTCACGTATATCTTCTATTGTGCTTCCATCATATATATTACGCACCTCATAAGAGCCTATATTGGTAGGGCCTACCTCTGCAATAAAATCAACGATTTCCTGTAGTTTTTTATGAGAACCTATGTGATTTATATGAGCAGCCGGGGTGATTAAAAGGACGTAATCGCTTTTTAAGGATTCTGCACTTCCTCTGCGGTATAAAGAATGTGTCATTTCTATTCCTCCCGTAACGGGCGTCCCAAGCCCAAGTTAATTTTCGAATTTGGCCGGGGATGAATCCCGAGTTCATCTAAGATCCCCAAAACAGGGATATTGCCATCTTCATCAAACCGGGTGATTAAACATAAAGAAAAAACGGTATCAATAGTAGCAGAAACATCTTTGATAGCCGTGAGAATTTCCTTTAATCTCTCTGCAGGAACAGCAAATTCTATAATAGCTGATATAACACTTTCGTTTCTCGCCCATTCTTTAAGAGTCCCTTTTTGAGGATCAGCCAGTAAATGAGATAATGGATTATTTGGCTCAAGCTCTATACCCATATCGGCCATACGCATAATAACCTTTTCCACATCCGTCATCTTGGTCCCCAGCACTGGACGTCCCATCTCCATAGCGATACCGACCTGACCACGTTTTATTCGAGCCGTAACATCATTGGTCTTAACTTCTTCGGTACCACGCCCTGGTAACAACGTTTCCTTATGCGTAGCCATGGCGTCAGAAAAAAATTTACGTACCGAACGAGGCTTTTCGTACGTTTCTGCTGGTTCCTCTAATGCCTCTGTTGGGCAATTAGCCATTCTTAAACACGTGCCGCATTCGACACAGAGTTCTTGGTCGATATAAACGCTGTCTTCTACCTTAATAGCTCCTACAGGACAGTACGGGACACACATCTCGCAGCCAGAACATAATTCTTCTACGATTCGCATAAACAACAACTCCTTTATATCTATTGTTTAAGAGCATGTTTTGCTCTCGATACGCTATTCATAATAGGGACAAGAACCGCTAGAGCGGATATAACCAAAATAATAAGTGATAACGGGCGTGTAAAGAAAATGGATATTTTTCCATGCGACAATAACAACGATTGGCGGAGAGAATTTTCCAACATATTGCCAAGAACCAATGCTAATACCATGGGCGCAGCCGGATACTCAAGCCTTTTCATCAAATACCCAATGACACCAAACGTCAAGGTAATTCCAACATCGAACAAGTTTTCATTTAGTCCAAATGACCCCGCGAGGATAAAGGCTACCACCCAAGCTACCAAAGTGCGGTTAGGAATATCTAATACGCGGACAAAAAGGGGGATAAACAGGAGTAATAATAACATTAACATCACATTGCCCACATACATGGATGAAATTAAACTCCAGACAAATTCCGGACTGCGCTCAAAAATGAGCGGACCGGGACGTAAATTAAACATCATCAGCGCACCCATTAAGATGGCAGTAGTAGCAGAACCCGGCACGCCAAGGGCTAGTAGGGGTACAAAGGCTCCTACAGAAGCCGCATTATTAGCACTCTCCGGAGCGGCGACACCTTCAATGGCTCCTTCGCCGAACTTGTCCGAACGTCCCGAAATACGCTTAGCAGTAGAATAACTAATAAAAGATGCTATGGTACCACCAGCTCCTGGCAACATTCCAATGAAGAAGCCTATACCCGTTCCACGCAAAATATGGGGCCACGAAAAACGCCAATCCTCTTTGTTTGGGAGTAATGACCGTATATCTAGTTTGACATCTTCCCGTTTTAGAGACGGAGCTTCACTGGAAGCCAAATTAATCAACTCTGCAATCCCAAATAAGCCTAACGCTACCGTGATAAACTCTATCCCACTATATAACTCCGGCCTACCAAAACAGAACCTAGGAGCACCAGTGACAAGATCGGTACCCACAGTAGAAAGCGCTAACCCTACACACATAGACACTAATCCCTTAAACGGATACTTGCCCGTAAGTCCAGCAACAGTGGACAGGCCCATGACCATAAGAGCAAAATACTCCGGAGGACCAAACCACAAGGTGGCTTCTGCTAAAGCCGGTGCTAAGAAGGTAAAAATTATGATAGAAATTGTACCGCCAATAAAAGAAGCGAACGAAGCCATCCCTAGAGCTGGCCCTGCACGGCCCTGTTGAGCCAGCGGATAACCATCCATACATGTCATAACAGCAGCTGAGTCACCCGGTGTATTAATCAAGATTGAGGCAATAGCACCACCGTACATAGCACCATAGTATATACCAGCTAGCATAACGATAGCTGTAACTGGAT
>JBMNSQ010000094.1:0-6949 GCA_050945275.1 bacterium
TTTATATGTTCGTAATCGTCGCCAAGGAGATTGGTTTTACCCCCAGGGTGTAGGGGGACGCAAGAAACTAAGCGATTTTTTTATTGATAGCAAGATTCCTCGCCATAAGCGGGATCGGGTACTTATTGTCACTAATGCTAGTAATGATGTCGTTTGGGTGGCTGGACTTAGGGTAGACGCTCGTTTTATTATCCGTGCCGGAACGGAAAGGAAACTGTTTATCCAGGTACTAAAACCTAACTTAGAGCAAGTCTAAGGAAGGAGATTGTTAGTTTTTATGTGCAGTATAAGTGAGATATTAATAGATGAAGCAACGCTCAAGAAACGAGTGCAGGAGCTGGGGGCACAAATAACTGAGGATTATGCCGGCCAGTCGGTGCTTTTGATTGGAGTGCTCAAAGGGGCTGTTATTTTCCTTAGTGAACTAGCCCAACAGATTAAACTTACGGCTACGTTTGACTTTATGGCTGTGTCTAGCTATGGTTCGTCTACGGAATCTTCAGGCGTAGTACGCATTCTAAAGGATTTGGACGAAAGTCTAGAAGGCAAACATGTGCTTATTGTGGAAGATATTATTGACACTGGCCTGACATTGGATTATCTTTACCGGCATCTGATGAGTCGTCACCCAGCTAGCCTTAATATATGTACTTTACTAGACAAACCTTCTCGCCGGCTAGTGGAAGTACCAGTTAAGTATATCGGTTTTCAAATTCCCGATTCTTTTGTGGTTGGGTACGGCTTGGATTACGATGAGAAATATCGTAATTTGCCGTACATCGCCGTGCTAGAGCCCTAGGTGCAGCAAAGTTTGCTTTGTTGCCCCCTCTATGAAAATATGCTACAATTAACAGGTATCGGCTCTGCTGGCCACAGACGGGTGGCACGAAGACCCGCCCTACATTCATTGGTACTGTAAGGCCGATCTGAGAGGAGGGCCCATTTTGAATCGTGTTTTCCGCAGCATGAGTCTCTATCTGCTGCTCATCATTGTTGCCCTATCCATAGTGAATTATTTTTCTACCTCTGCTCCTCAGGAAAAAGAACTAAACTACACACAGTTTATGAATTTACTAGAAAAGGGCGAGGTAGCATCGGTTACTATTTCCAATGCTGAAGTTGATGGTGTGCTCAAAGACGGCACTAACTTTACTATGCCCTTTTTAGGGGATTCCGCTCGCTTAGAGGAGAAACTGGAGACTAACCAGGTAGAGATTAGCTATAAACCAATACAAGGGCCACCTTGGTGGTCTACATTGCTTTCTACTTTGCTCCCTATTATTTTATTGGTGGGCGTATGGATGTTTATTATGCAACAGACCCAAGGTGGGGGCAATCGGGTGATGTCGTTTGGGCGCAGCCGTGCGCGTATGTATTCTATGGACGAGAAGACACGCACAACTTTTGCCGATGTGGCTGGTGCTGATGAGGCCAAGGAAGAATTACAGGAAATAGTTCAGTTTCTGAAGGAACCAAAAAAGTTTATTGACCTGGGGGCTCGTATTCCTAAGGGAGTGCTGTTGGTCGGGCCGCCAGGTACAGGTAAGACGCTGCTAGGCAAGGCAGTAGCTGGTGAGGCGGGAGTACCGTTTTTTAGTATTAGTGGCTCCGATTTCGTAGAGATGTTTGTCGGTGTCGGTGCTGCTCGGGTGCGTGATTTGTTTGAACAGGCTAAGAAAAACGCGCCTTGCTTGGTGTTTGTCGATGAGATCGATGCTGTCGGCCGCCAGCGTGGTGCAGGGCTGGGCGGTGGCCACGACGAGCGGGAGCAGACCCTTAACCAGTTGCTGGTAGAGATGGATGGCTTCGGAGTTAACGAAGGCGTTATTATTTTGGCAGCGACTAATAGACCGGATGTGCTGGATCCGGCGTTGCTTAGACCGGGACGCTTTGACCGGCAGGTTATTATTGACCAGCCGGATGTTAGGGGACGGGAAGCCATCTTGAAGGTTCATGCCCGTAACAAACCGTTGGACAAAGATGTGGATTTGGCTGTGTTGGCCCGTCGCACTCCTGGTTTTACCGGAGCTGATTTGGCTAACATGTTAAATGAAGCGGCAATACTGACTGCCCGAAATAACAAACGGCGTATAGGTATGAATGAGCTGGAAGAAGCCATCGACCGGGTAATTGCTGGACCCGAGCGCCGTAGCCGTGTAATTTCCGAACGGGAGCGGCGGTTGGTGGCCTATCACGAAGGTGGTCACGCTGTGCTTGGTTATTTATTGCCCCATGCGGATCCGGTGCATAAGGTGTCTATTATTCCGCGGGGTCGGGCTGGAGGCTACACGTTGAGTCTTCCCAAAGAAGATCGCTATTATCTTACCCGCTCCGAGCTGTTCGATCGGGTAACCCAGCTGTTAGGCGGGCGCGTAGCCGAGGAATTGGCGCTACAAGAAATCAGTACCGGAGCCCAAAATGACTTGGAGAGGGCTACTAGTTTAATACGAAAAATGATTACCGAGTATGGAATGAGCGAAGAACTAGGCCCGCTTACGTTTGGCCATAAGCAGGCAGAAGTATTTCTCGGCAGGGACATTGCTCGTGACCGCAATTACAGCGAAGAAGTGGCGTCAGCCATCGATCGCGAGGTCCGTCATTTTGTTGATGTCTGCTATAATAAAGCAGCGAATTTGCTTACCGAAAACCGTGACCGGCTAGATAAGGTAGCTGCCGTTTTACTGGAGAAGGAAGCGCTGGAAGCAGAGGAGTTTGCAGCTCTAATGGAAGAAGGCCAGGAGGCAGCGGCCAAAGAGCAAACCGAATACCCGCGAAACCCGACGAAAACACGTATCTCGTTTCCGGCAGCACCCCAGCAAGCCTGAAAGGGGAAATGGCAGTGGAGTTTAATCTTGAGACAGGGCTTTGTAAGGAAATGACAGTGACCGTTGCACCAGAGCATACTGCTAAGAGTCTGGGCAGCGGGGGGGTTGAGGTACTGTCGACCCCGATGCTGATTGCCTTAATGGAAGGTGCAGCCCAGGATGCTCTGCAGGCTAGACTGCCTGAGGGCTGGACGACAGTAGGAACAAGAGTGGATATTGAACATCTGGCAGCAACACCGGTGGGGATGGCGGTTACTGCCAGGGCCCGCCTGATAGAAGTGGCTGGCCGGCGGCTGGTGTTTGCCGTAGAAGCCCACGATGAACAGGAACAGGTGGGACGAGGCCAACACGAGCGTTTTATTGTAAATGCCAGTCGCTTTGAAAGCAAGACCCGGGCCAAGGCCGGGCTATAATTAGGAGGCAACTATGGGGTTACTTCTAGCGCTAGATGTTGGAAACACTCATCTCACTGCCGGTGTACTGTCGGGTTCTAAAATTCTCAACCGTTGGCGGCTTAGTACCGATCGAACTAAGACTGAGGACGAATATGGTTTGTTTTTACATCAGCTGTTTACCATCTCCAGGCTCGATCTTAATAATGTAGATGGTGTTGTTATAGCTTCGGTAGTACCGCCGCTGACCGGAATTTTGGAGAAACTATCCCGGCGCTATTTTGGCCAGGAGCCCCTTATGGTTTGCCCGGGAATGGATACTGGAATTAAAGTATGTTACGATAACCCGTTAGAAGTAGGAGCTGACCGCATAGCCAATGCGGTGGCGGCTTACAGTTTATATGGCGGTCCTTGTATTGTGGTGGACTTTGGAACGGCTACTACTTTGGACGTAATTTCAGACCAGGGTGATTATTTAGGCGGAGCCATTGCTCCTGGTATTCTTACAGCCACGGAAGCTCTATTTTCTAAGGCAGCAAAACTACCTCGGATTGACTTGGTAGATCCAGGGAGTGCTATCGGTAAGAATACGGTGGTCAGCATGCAAGCTGGTATTGTTTACGGGTTTGCTGGGCAGGTAGATGCTTTAGTCCGGCGCATAACGGCAGAGCTTAAGGAAAAGCCAGTAGTTATCGCCACTGGGGGTTTAAGTCCGCTTGTGGCGGCTCAATCAGAGACCATTGCACAGGTGGATCTGGACCTTACTTTGACTGGGCTGCGGCTCATTTATGAGCGTCAGCGACAGAAACAAGAGAAGGATTAAGTTAAAGCCCCTAGCGGGGCTTTTTGCACATCTGGGAGGGCAACACATGCAGTGGCTTAAGCTCAAGAATCCGATAGTAGTAGGGCCGATGGCTGGAGTCACCGATAGCATTTTCAGGCGGCTAGTCTGGGAACAAGGGCCGGCCCTGGTGTGGACGGAAATGGTCAGCGCCCAGGCACTACTTTATGATAACGATCATACCTGGAAAATGGCTACACCGGGAGACAGTGAAGGACCGGTAATAATTCAAATCTTTGGTAAAGAACCGGATACCATGGCCGAGGCGGCCAAGAAAGTAGCTCAGCTAGAACCGGCGGCTATTGATATTAACATGGGATGCCCGGCACCAAAAGTAGTCAAGAACGGCGAGGGAGCTGCTTTGTCTCTGCAGCCGACGCTGGCGGCCAAAATAGTGGCGGCGGTGAGTCAGGCCGTGGATCGGCCGGTGATGGCTAAGATTAGGACAGGCTGGGATGAGGAGCATAAAAACGCGGTGGAGTTGGCTAAGCTGTTGGCGGACAGTGGGGCCGCCGCTATTACAGTCCACGGCCGTACCCGATCTCAATTTTATAG
This sequence comes from bacterium, assembly GCA_050945275.1. Taxonomy (GTDB): domain Bacteria; phylum Bacillota; class DTU030; order DUMP01; family DUMP01; genus JAAYWY01. Next base: position 4,614 of record JBMNSQ010000094.1, read on the forward strand.
CGGAAAAGCCGATCTTGATATAATAAGGCAAGTCAAAGAAGCGGTAAATATACCGGTGATCGGTAACGGTGATGTGTTTACTCCAGAGGCGGCCAAATACATGCTAACAGTAACGGGTTGCCAGGCGGTAATGCTAGCGCGTGGCGTGCTAGGGAATCCTTGGCTGATCGGACGGACGATCAGGTATTTGTTGGTTGGTGAATTGCCACCGGAGCCCGGCCGTAGAGAGCGGCTGGACCTAGCTTTGCGGCATCTTGAATTGGCAGTGAGAGAAAAGGGCGAGCATTTGGGCGTGGTGGAGATGCGTAAGCACATAGCCTGGTATTTGAAGGGGATGCCGGGAGCTTCTCGTGCCCGGGCCCGGATTATGGAGCTTCGGGATCCGCAGGCAGTTAAAGAAGTGCTGCTTGCCTGCTTTCAAAACTAGATATGTGATGGTGTAATTCTATCAGGTTTCTGCTTAAGGGGGCTTCAGAATGAACGTACTAGTTTTACCGGTAGCCAACGGTGTATTACCGCGGCCGGGTGGCAGCATCCAGGGTTTATTTCTAGACGAGTTCTCGCTACGGACCTTAAATGCGGTGGGTCCTAAAGGCAGCGCGCTGTTGGTACCGCTCATTCAAGACGGGCAGGCACTTTATCCAGCTGGGATGCTGGTGCAAGTTGATGATTTGAGCCAGGCTCATGCAGTGAATCCTGTTACCTGGAACAGCGAGGATGTTCTGGTGGCTAAGCTCAGCGGAATTAGGCATGCTTGGGCGCGTCGATTTGTGGGGGAACGGGGATTTATTATGGCCCAATCGGTGCAGGAACTCAACTTAAAGGAACTTAGACAAAGGGGCGAACCAGTAGTTTCCGGAGCCGGCTGGCAGCCGCAAGGGGGTTATACTGAACCGAGGTCGAAGAAAGACATTATGGTTACCATTTACGGAAAAGACTATGATGGCAACGACGTCAAGATCCAGGGTCAGGTGGGCAGCCTTGTTAGTCCGGAAAAGGCACACACACTGGAGCATTCTATTATCCGGGCGCTTAAAGAGTGTGGCCTTTGTACACCTAAGAACTTGGGCTGGGCCATGCGTACTGAAGCTGAAGAGCTCAAAGATTCCATTTCTAAGGGTCTCCATTTCAAGCTTCCTGAGATTTTTGGTCAGACCAGGAGTGGCTACTGTGGTAATCCCATGACTTCGCTAGCCCATTTTTACTTAGGGCAAGAACTAATACATTTTCTTAAGGAAGGACGTACCTTGCCTGCCGCCTTAGAACGAGCACGTAGCCGAACATTGTCTCGGTTGACACAGGACCTGGAATTGGGAGCGGAGCCGGAATATTTGGCCCTGCGCGGGCTTAAGATTGGTATGATGCACGACGACAGTCAGCTGATGCAAAGCACACTACGGCGTGTACTAAATGCCTTTCCAATGGATCCATGGAGCTAAGGATAAACGGGGGGCACAGCCATATGCTACCGGAGGCGGTTCTTCAGTGTATAACTACGCTTAAGCTAGCGGGTTATCCAGCTTATTTGGTGGGTGGGTGTGTACGTGATTTACTACTGGGCCAACAACCTAAGGATTATGATGTGGCTACATCGGCTGCGCCGTCAGTGGTACAAAATTTATTTCCCCATGTTGCTCCCACTGGTTTGTCTTTTGGTACGGTTACAGTGGTACTGTCCCAACCAATAGAGGTTACCACCTTTCGTGCTGACGGGATTTACAAGGACGGTCGGCATCCAAATAAAGTAGAATTTATCGATGATATTGAGGTTGATTTGGCCCGGCGCGACTTTACTGTCAATGCCATGGCTTTTGATCCTCAAGCAAACACATTAGTGGATCCCTTTGGTGGGCGGGGTGATTTGGCGGCCGGCGTAATTAGAACAGTGGGTGATCCGGTAGTTTGTTTTAATGATGATGGTCTTAGGTTGCTTCGGGCAGTTCGCTTTATGGCGCAGCTGGGGTTTGACATTGAACCTGCTACCCGCTTGGCCATGAGCCAGGAGGCATTCAGACTGCAGTGTGTCGCTCAGGAACGAATTGGCCGCGAGTTTGCTTTATTGCTGCTGGGTGACAACGATATTCTATCGGCACTACGGCTACTGGTGGAGACCAAATTGCTGGGTTATATTATTCCAGAACTTTTGGCTGGGCTTGGGATGGAGCAGAGTCGCCTTCACCGGGAGGATGTATTAGGGCATAATCTTCGAACGTGCTCTTTAACACCACCCAAACTTCCCCTTCGGTTAGCCGGACTGCTGCACGATGTGGGAAAACCAGGCAAGTTTCGAGAAGGCCCCTATGGGCGACTATTTCCTGGACATGCCGCACGGTCAG
>JBMNSQ010000095.1:0-6833 GCA_050945275.1 bacterium
TGGTACACTTCGCCCGGAGAAACCGTTAACTAGGGCAGAAGCAGCTTGTCTGCTGCAAGCGTGGTTAGGTGCTTATAAAAGCGCACTTCAAGTGTCAATATGGGCATGAAATATCATCACTATACCAAGGCACACTTTTGGGTATACAGATAGAGATTGATGGTAAACCATACTATAATATTATTTAATAACGCTAAATGCAGTTTTTGCAAGAAAGGTTAAGCGTTCGAGGGGACGCTTTCTTATTGTGCTCATAGACATGCTCTGGGTTAGTATTTACATGGCCTAAATACAACCAGCAGGGTTTATACAAACAAATCGGAACGGCTTTCGGTAGTTTCGTTAGAGGTGATGCTAATATTATGAAAGAGGATAAACAGTGTGAGTTGCTACTGGCGCGCTTAGCGGATTTGAGGCAGCAGGTGCAGCGCAGCGGACGCTGTATGGCTACGGCGTTTCTTGATCCGGCTGAGATGGCAGTAGCGAAAAAGTTTGCACACTATGAAGCTGGAGACTTGTCCTTCTTTGTGTCCGGTGGCTATCCGGAGGCGGAACGGACGGTACTTTTTTTATGCCCTAACTGGCTGGATGCTGCAACAGAGTTTAGGCGCAAGCCCCCTATTGCGGCTCTCTCTGCTGTTTGGTCGGCTCGGTTTTACACTCTTGGACATCGTGATCTACTTGGGGCCATCTTGGGACTGGGGCTTAAACGCAACCAAATAGGCGACATTTTAATGAGTGAAGGTATGGCGCAAGTTATCGTGTTGGCGGGCATCGCCGACTATATTACTCAGGAGCTAAAAACTGCTGGCCGAGCTTCGGTTAGGGTTAAACTGTTGGATCTTGCGGAAGTGATACCCCCTGTTCGTAAGGTAAAAGAGATCCGGACTACGGTGGCCTCTCCCCGCTTGGATTCACTGTTGGCAGCTGCGTTTGGTATGTCTCGTTCCAAGGCTGTGCCACTTATTACCGCCGAGCGCGTGGAGGTAAATTACGAGCTGGTGGCGGATCCATCATTTACAGTAGAAGAGGGAGCCATGCTGTCGGTGCGGGGCTTGGGCCGGGCGCAATTGGTGGCTTTGCCGGGCCAAACTAAAAAAGGACGCTTGATAGCGGTCTTGGAACGATTTCTTTAGTGCAAAAAATGAGAAACGCCTCATCTATACCGTCGGATGCGACTTAATTCTTAGAGGGAGATGAGGCGTTTTATGGTGTTATATTTACTTACTGTTTCATAGGAAGAGATCTTAGATGTTATAATTGCCGAAGGAGGATAGAGAAGAAACAAAGGAACTATCCCCAAAGCTACTAACAAAGCAATAAGAGTACCGGCTTGGCCAAGCTACTTATCTAACTTTCCACCTACGCGAATTAGCGGTAGATGCATACGCATTTTTTCAAGTGGTAATACAAAGCAAGGAAGTGATTACAAATGGGTCTTATAATTGTGGTTGCTGTTGCAACATATATACTGTATAAGCTTATTCAGGAGCATATCGATGAAAAGTTTGAGGAACTCAAGGAATGGCTAAAAGAGAATAATAATTAAGCTGGTTAAACATGAGGCTTTGCAATGCTATTTTTATGCGGTTACCTACTTTCCAACAACACAGCTAGTACGATCAGGATGCCGCCGATAAGCTCGCGAATAAAAAGATGCTCTTTTAGAATAAAAAACCCCAGAAGAGTGGTAAAAAAGGGTTCGGCTGTGGCTACAATGGCGGCGCGACCGGGACCAAGGCGCGAAATTGCCGCCAAAAGGCAACCTAAGGCTAGCACCGACGGAACTAGGACCAAAAACAGCATTAAGCCGATGTTAATTGGGGTTACAGAAAAGGTAAGCGGTGTTTGGGTGACTAGGGCAATTATAAATAGGGCTGCGGTAGCGCTGGCTGTAGTTCCGGTACTTACTATCGGTACGGGTAGCTTGTCTAATGAGCGATCGCTTAGGATAAGAAAGATGGCATTGCCGAAGGCTGCCGCCACGGCACAAAGTAGGCCGGGCCAGGAGACGCTGCTTAGTGCTGGCCCGGCAATAATAACAAGACCAACTAAAGTAAGGATTAAAGCTAGCACCCGTTTTTTGGTTGGATGAATACCGAGAAACAAAACTTCCAAAACTGTAACCAGGGTAGGATAAAGGTAAAACAGAAAGATGGCCAGTCCTGCCGGTATGTACATAAAAGCGTAAAACAAGAACAATACCGTGGCTCCTTGGGATAATCCCAACAGAAAAAGGGTGTATAGCTGGGCATGGTGTAAATGGTGCGACTTGTAGTGGGGGCGAGCCCAGAGAGCGAACATTAATGTGGCCAAGAGGAAGCGCCAGGTCAGCACTGCTAGAGGCGGCAGACCTTGGGCGTACAGCAGCTTGGCCGCTATAGCCTCGCTGCTATAGGCTAGTCCAGCTATGAGAGCTAATGCAATTCCTGTAATAAGGCGGTGGCTATCCTTCGGACCAGAGACGGATTCGGTATGGTTCAAAGTGACACCTTCTTTCTGGTGTTGGATGATACAAAGCAGCTTCATGTTCATGGCCGCTGCGACTTTGTTAAATTAATAGGGCTACCCCAAAGCATGCCTGGGGTAGCCCACCCTTCAGTAGGTCAAGTAAGGAGCGAGCCTTCCTTACTTAATTTTTTCCGGCAGGGTTTGGAGGTAATCATCGATGGCGCGAGCAGCACTTTTACCGGCTCCCATAGCCAATATCACTGTGGCCGCGCCAGTGACGATGTCACCACCAGCGAAAACACCCGGACGGGACGTAATGCCGGTTTCTTCGTCGGCTAAGATGGTACCTTTCTTGGATAGATCGAGGCCAGGGGTTGTCCTCGTAACTAAGGGGTTGGGCCCTTGGCCAATAGCTACTACTACTGTGTCTATGGGTATATCAAATTCTGAATCGGGGATAGCAACGGGCCGTCTGCGCCCACTGGCATCGGGTTCGCCCAGTTCATAGCGGATACAGCGCATGTTATTCACATAACCTTGTTCGTCGCCACTGTACTCGACTGGACTGGTGAGGAATTGGAACTTAACCCCTTCTTCTTCAGCATGGTCGGCTTCTTCTTTTCGGGCTGGAAGCTCTTCGCGGGAACGGCGATAAACAATGGTTACTTCTTTCGCCCCAAGCCGAAGGGCGGTTCGGGCTGAGTCCATAGCGACGTTGCCGCCGCCGATTACGGCTACCCTCTCCCCTACTTTGATTGGAGTGCCGTACTTGGGGAACAGGTAAGCTTTCATTAAGTTGGTTCGGGTTAGGAACTCGTTGGCGGAATAAACGTTTAGTAAATTCTCGCCTGGTATTCCCATAAAATGCGGTAGACCGGCACCGCTAGAAATGAAGACAGCGTCAAAGCCACGTTCAAACAACTCATCGACCGTAGCGGTTTCACCGATAACAAAGTCCGGTTTAATTTCGACCCCTAGCTGCCTGACATAATCGATTTCTTTTTGCACAATCTGTTTTGGCAGTCTAAACTCAGGAATACCGTACATAAGCACGCCGCCTGGAAGATGCAGGGCTTCAAAAATGGTGACTTTGTGTCCCAACCGAGCTAAGTCGGCCGCTGCTGTAAGTCCGGCCGGGCCAGAACCAACAACAGCTACTTTAAATCCAGATGGATCAGGCAGTTTGGGACTGTGGCCGGTACCGGAGGCCATATCCCAGTCAGCCGCAAAGCGCTCTAACCGACCGATGCCTACTGGTTCACCTCTTTTGGCCAGTGTGCAGTATTTCTCGCATTGATTCTCCTGGGGACAGACACGGCCGCAAACGGCCGGCAGGTTGTTTTTACTTTTAATGGTTTCTATAGCTGACGCGTAATCTTTCTTCTTAATGTGGGTAATAAACTCGGGAATGTCTACTTCCACCGGGCAACCTTGTTTACACGGTGCATTTCGGCAATCGAGACAGCGGGCAGCTTCTTCTAGTGCCTGTTCTTCAGTGTAACCAAGGGCCACTTCGTTAAAGTTTTTTACGCGATGCTTAGGTTCTTGCAATGGAATAGGTGTTTTTGTTAGTTTGAGTGGCACTGGCAATGACCCCCCTCGTGTGAATTGGTAAGTGCTTGTTGTTCCTTATCCTTGTACGTGTTCATACGACGCATGGCTAAGTCCCAATCGATTAAGTGACCGTCAAATTCGGGGCCGTCTACGCAAGCGAATTTAGTCGCGCCGCCAACACTAACACGACAGGCGCCGCACATGCCCGTACCGTCCACCATAATAGGGTTCATACTGACAACGGTCGGAATCTTAAAGGGCTCGGTTGTTTTGGCCACAAAACGCATCATAATAGTAGGCCCGATAGCCCAGACTCGCTTTACGGGTCGGCCGCCCTCCAGGAGTTCCTTTAGAGGTTCGGTGACCAAGCCATGACGACCGTGTGTGCCATCATCGGTACAAACAATTAGTTCATCGCTGCACTGACGTAGGCGATCTTCCCAGAACAATAGTTCTTTTGTGCGGGCACCCATAATAGAGATCACTTCGTTACCGGCAGCTTTTAGAGCCCGGGCGATGGGGAATATGGGGGCCACCCCTACACCACCGCCGACACAGACCACCGTACCGTAATTTTCGATGGTAGACGGTTGACCTAGCGGCCCAACAAAGGTAGCCAGTTTGTCACCAGCCTCAAAAGTAGCTAGTTTCTTAGTGGAGTACCCTACCTCTTGGAAGATACAAGTTATCGTGCCGGCTTCGCGATCAAAATCGGCAATGGTAAGGGGTACGCGCTCACCCTCCTCGTCCACGCGCAGGATGATAAATTGGCCTGCTTGGGCTTTCGCGGCAACATCGGGTGCTTCCACTACCATTTGGTAAACAACAGATGATAAAGGTTCTTTGTGGGTAATTCGATACAAGTTACAGTACCTCCCCTTTTTGAAAATCAGACGGGTTATAGATTCATAAGGTCTAACTGGACCAAAACTAGAAGCCGTTAAGTGGCTCAATAAAAACATGAACTGTAGAGGGATCGAAGAAAATTGAATTGTGATGTCAAATCATCAACTATTATAGCAGAAAACGAAGAGAAAAGGCAGGAAAAACTAACATTGTGAAAAAACAAACAAACAATACCAGGTTTGTGGTGGTTTTTGCCGATAAAAGAAGGAACATCCGTCAGGGTGTGGAATTAAGTACAAGATTACATATTGAGGTGACGGCTTATGGGAAGAGTTATCGCCATAGCCAATCAAAAAGGTGGCGTTGGAAAAACCACTACGGCGGTAAATTTGGCAGCCGCCATGGCGCTGGATGGTCGCCGGGTATTACTGGTGGACATAGATCCCCAAGGCAATGCCACTAGCGGGCTAGGTGTTGACAAAGAAAATCTCGATAAGTGTATTTATCAGGTACTTCTGGGGCTTAGCCCCATCCAAGAGGTAAAACTATTGACCGAAATCAGAGGTCTTCATCTTATCCCGGCGGCTGTAGAGTTGGCTGGTGCGGAGATTGAATTGGTTGGCCTGCCGAAAAGGGAGCACCGGTTAAGGTCCGCGTTAACAGAGGAGCGGGAACGGTATGATTATATCATTATAGATTGCCCTCCATCGTTGGGATTACTTACCTTAAACGCCCTGGTGGCAGCCGATTCGATCTTAGTTCCGATCCAGTGCGAGTTTTATGCTTTGGAAGGCCTGGGACAATTAGTGAGTACTATTGGCTTGGTGCAGGGGGGACTTAACCCCGAACTTACTATAGAAGGTGTTCTCATGACCATGTTTGATGCCCGAACCAACTTGTCGATCCAAGTGGTGGATGAAGTTAAACGTTACTTCCGCGACAAGGTGTATCGGAGCATAGTACCGCGCAATGTTCGCTTATCGGAGGCTCCAAGTCACGGAAGGCCCATTATGCTATATGATCCTCGGTCGCGGGGGGCTGAGGTATACAAGGAGCTAGCAAAGGAAGTGATGGCAGATGAAGGCAAAGGAAAAAACAAAGGCAAAGGCCAAAAGAAGCGAAAAACGTGGTTTAGGTAAGGGATTAGGGGCGCTGATACCGGCTACTGAAGCTCAAGAGGGTGAGCCGGTACGAGAAATTCCAGTCACAAAAATTAGAGCCAACAGCTTTCAACCGCGCCGTGTATTTGATGAGGATAAGTTAGCCGAGTTAGCTGAATCGATAACTACACACGGCATTCTGCAGCCAGTTGTGGCGCGGTCGGTTATTGGCGGATACGAACTAGTGGCCGGAGAGAGGCGCTGGCGTGCCGCCCAGCTGGCAGGGCTTACCACCATTCCGGCCGTAGTACGAGAACTCTCTGATGGCGAAATGATGGAAGTGGCCTTAGTTGAGAATATCCAGCGCCAGGATCTTAATCCGCTGGAAGAAGCAGAAGCCCTGCACCGGCTAATGACGGAATTCGGCTTAACCCAAGAAGAGTTAGCGCAGAGAGTGGGAAAGAGCCGCTCGCATATTGCTAATACCCTGCGCCTCCTTAACTTAACCTCGGAAGTGCAAAACTATGTTTCACGTGGAACAATTTCTATGGGTCATGCCCGGGCGTTATTGGCTTTAGAGGAGGCGCAAGTCCAGGTGGCTGCCTGCCGGCAGGTGGTGGAAAAGGGGCTCTCCGTAAGGCAAACGGAGGAACTGGTTCGAGACAAAAGGAGCCGCGCCCGAGCCTCTCGCAAAAAAAAGCCATCACCGGATCCCTGGATTAGGGAAATAGAAACTGCACTCAAACGATCCCTGGCTACAGGGGTACGCATCCGTCCTGGACGTCGCGGTGGGAAAATTGAGATCGAATATTATTCTGCTGAGGACCTAGAACGATTAACCGCTATCTTACAAGGGGTTCAGGAGTCCTTGCTGCTCGATAG
>JBMNSQ010000096.1:0-6447 GCA_050945275.1 bacterium
CAAAGGGAACTTAATATCCCTATTAAGTGGTTAGGAGTGGGTGAAGGAAGCGACGATTTAGAGGCTTTTGATGCGCAGGCTTTTGTGGGCGCCTTACTAGAAAATTCTACGCCCAATTCTGAGCAAGCTCTTGACACTAAGGTGGTCTCCCAGTAGAATAGATTAGGGTGTAAAGTAGTTTTACTTAACAGGGGTTGTAGGCATGGAATCTCGGGTTCGCATGGCCTTGCTATATGATTTTTACGGTTCTCTTCTTACCAAGAGACAGCAGCATTTTATGGAATTATATTTTGGTGAGGACTTGTCTTTGGGTGAGATCGCCGCTGAGTTCAAGGTTAGTCGGCAAGCTGTCTATGACATTCTAAACAGGGCCGAAGCTTCTTTACAAGGATATGAACGGCGGCTAAAGTTGGTAGAACGGTTTTTTGTCGAAAAGGATCAGCTGGCTAAGCTAAAGCAGTTAGTATCTAAATTGATAATAAGTGGGCTTACCCCGAGCCAAGAAAGAATAACGCATGAGATTATGGCCCAAATTGAGGCCATGGGCCCGGAGGGTGATTAAATGCTGGAGAGCTTAACAGAAAAGATCCAAGGTGCTCTAAAAAAGCTGAGCGGCAAAGGCCGCTTGACCGAGCTAGATGTTAAGGCGGCTTTGAGGGAAGTTCGTTTAGCGCTATTAGAGGCTGATGTTAACTACAAGGTAGTAAAGGAATTTATCGGGCGGGTGCAAGAGAAGGCAGTGGGCCAGGAGGTCTTAAGTAGTCTTACCCCTGCCCAGCAGGTAATTAAGGTAGTTCAAGAAGAACTAACCGTTTTATTGGGAACAGAGGCTGTGCGACTAGGACGCGCTGATACAGGCCCCACAGTATACATGATGGTGGGGCTGCAAGGGGCGGGCAAGACTACTACGGCAGCAAAATTAGCACGAATGATGGTTAAAGAGGGTCGTCGTCCGCTTTTGGTAGCGGCCGATGTCTATCGTCCGGCAGCTATTAAGCAGTTACAAATACTAGGGGACAACTTAAAGATATCGGTATTTAGTATGGGAGAACAAGATCCAGTAGCTATTGCTTTAGCTGCCAGGGAGAAGGCTCGGCGGGAACTTTATGACATAGTCTTGATCGATACTGCTGGGCGGCTTCATATCGATGAAGATATGATGTCAGAGCTGGTGACAATAAAAGAGAATATCGAGCCTACAGAAACCTTGTTAGTAGTGGATGCTATGACCGGACAGGATGCCGTTACGGCGGCGGGAGCTTTTCAGGAGAAGCTAGGGATTACTGGCTGTATTTTAACTAAGCTTGACGGCGATGCTCGAGGAGGGGCAGCGCTATCAGTGCGAGCGGTCACTGGCGTACCGATTAAGTTTATTGGTGTCGGTGAGGATACCGATTCTTTGCAGGTATTTCACCCTGACAGGCTGGCGGCACGTATTCTTGGTATGGGTGATGTGCTAACGCTAATTGAAAAAGCTCAACAAACGATGGACGCGAAAACATCAAAGGAATTGGAACAAAAGCTACGTCGTGCTCAGTTTACATTAGAAGATTTCCGGACTCAGCTGCAGGAAGTACGTAAAATGGGTCCCATGGATCAGTTATTAGGACATTTGCCTGGCTTCGGGCAGCTAAAAAAGATGCCGGGTTTTAAGGTGGATGAAAAGGAACTGGCCCGGGTAGAAGCGCTAATTTCGTCTATGACAGCGGAGGAGCGCACCTTTCCGGAAATTATCGATGCCAGCCGCAAACGACGCATTGCTCGTGGAAGTGGTACCAAGGTCCAAGATGTTAATCGCTTACTAAAGCAATTTGCGGACATGAAGAAGTTATTAAAGCAGTTTGGACGCCTAGAGAAAAAAGGTAGAGGTCAGCTACCGCTAGGACCATTTTTCCAGTAAGGCAGCATATTGAAAGGAGGTGAGTGTATGGTAAAAATTCGGTTACGCCGTATGGGTGCGAAAAAGGCCCCTAGTTACCGATTAGTGGTGGCCGATTCGCGCATGCCAAGAGACGGGCGTTTTATTGAGTCTATCGGCTATTATAATCCGACCCGTGAGCCGGTGGTCATCGAGATAGAGGAAGAGAAAGCTCTGTCATGGTTAAAGCAGGGAGCGCAGGCTTCGGATACGGTGATACGGTTGTTTAAACAGACGGGGATCTGGGACAAGTTTATGGCTTTGAAGGGCAAAGACAAGGAAGCTTTGCAGGTTTAAGGGGGGCTGCCAGATGCGGGAGCTATTAGAGGTTATTGCCAAGGCGTTAGTCAACAATCCCGATGCTGTAAGTGTGAACGAGGTAGAAGGGGAAACGTCGGTTGTGTTGGAACTTAGGGTTGCCCCGGAGGATATGGGTAAAGTCATTGGAAAGCAAGGGAGAATTGCGCGCGCTATCCGCACGGTGGTCCGATCGGCCTGGGCTAAGGATGGACGCCGAGTAATGATTGAGATTATGGAGCAATCTTAAATAGTTGGGGGTGAGGCTGTGCTGGTAAAGAGATCAATCACATTAAAAGCATTGGCTACTCCCGAATTTAGAAAGGAAATGCTCCAAGACCTACAAACTACGATGCAACGACTGGAGTTAGAATTGCAACAGATAGAATTTCAGGGCAAAAGGATGTTGCTAGAAGCAGAAAAGCAAGGCTTGCAACAAGTAACATCGACAAAGCAACAAATCGAACAAGAGAAAGAAAAACGGCTAGAGATGCGGGAGCGTCTTAGGCAGAAAATGGCCGAGGTAAGAAGCTGGGTAGAAGGCCAAGAGGTAGTACAGGGAGCGGTTGAGGGTTGGGTTAAAGTTAAGCCGGGTGATGATATTGCTCGTATCCTGGGGGCGGAAATTGTGATCGAAAACGGTAAAATTGTTGAGCTTAGGCATGAATAGAGATCATCTAGTATCTATCGGCCAGATTGTGTCAGCACATGGTGTGCAAGGTGAAATGAAGGTAGAATTGTTTACCGATTTTCCCGAGCGTATCCACCGACTGAAAGATGTATATACGGTGGGGAAAAACCGAATTATGGGGCCCTACCAGGTTCTTGGAGCACGTCTGGCAGCAAACCGAGCAATTGTAGCCCTAGAGGGCATAACAAGCCCAGAAGCAGCTGGGGCCCTGCGCGGCTTGGAGCTGGCGGTAACAAAAGACCAAGTAGTTTCGCTGCCGGAAGGACACTATTACTATTTTCAGTTGGTAGGCTTAGATGTTTATTCCGATAATGATGAGTATCTAGGTGTCTTGACACGAGTGTTGCCCTTCCCGGCGAACGATGTTTATGTAGTACGGACAGTTGAACAAAATGAGATATTGCTACCGGCGACGCGGGAAGTGGTGCGCCAAATCGATCTTGAGGCCGGCCAGATGGTAGTTCATTTATTGCCAGGACTACGCTAAGGGGAAAATAGTATGCGGCTAGATATTCTTACTTTGTTTCCGGGCATGTTCTCTGGTCCACTGGAAGAAAGCATTATCAAACGAGCTCGGGACAAAGAATTGGTAGATATCCACATCATCAATATCCGAGACTACAGTATCGACAAGCATCGCTCGGTGGACGACTATCCCTTTGGCGGAGGTAGTGGCATGATTATGCAGGTGGATCCTGTAGCTCGAGCCGTTCGCACGGCCGATCCGACAAGTTCGGCTCGTGTGATTTTGACTTGTCCTCAAGGGAAGGTGTTTAACCAAGAATTAGCCTGGGAACTGGCCAAGGAAAAGCACCTGCTGATTATTTGTGGCCATTATGAAGGGATCGATGAGCGGGTACGTGAGGTTTTAGTTACCGACGAAATTTCCATCGGTGACTATGTGTTAACTGGCGGGGAAATTCCAGCTTTAGTATTGGCCGATGCTGTCATCCGGCTACTTCCAGGAGCTTTAGGAGCCGACGATGCCGCTCGCGAAGACTCATTTAGCACCGGTCTATTAGAGTACCCGCAATATACAAGACCTAAAGTATGGGAAGGCCGGGTTGTACCACCGGTGCTTCTATCGGGAAACCACGAGCAGATAAGGCTTTGGCGTCGTAGAGAGGCTTTGGCTAGGACCATTAAACGGCGCCCAGAACTGTTGTCGTTATCCAATCTATCCGAGGAAGATTTGAAGCTATTGGCCGAAATCGAACGCGAGCGTGAACGCGATGGATAGTTAGGTTGTTTTGCCAGTAATCATATGATATAATAGCGCCTGTTCAAAACGAGGGGCAAGATACCCTACAGGTTAAGAGGTTTTCGAACTATACACACTTAGCTAGGAAGGAGGTCAGATGATGGATCTTCTACAATCGGTGGAAAATGAACACCTACGGACTGATATTCCTGAATTTAGCCCTGGGGATACGGTACGAGTACATGTTAAAGTAGTGGAAGGCAACCGTGAGCGCATTCAGGTTTTTGAAGGAGTTGTCATAGCACGTCGTGGCAGCGGATCACAGGAGACTTTTACTGTGCGCAGAGTATCGTATGGTGTCGGGGTGGAAAGAGTATTTCCTGTTAACAGCCGTCGGGTTGACAAGATAGAAGTAATGCGCCGTGGCCAAGTCCGTCGGGCAAAGCTTTACTATCTGCGCAAACTATCCGGTAAAGCGGCTCGTATTAAGGAGAAACGTAGTTAGTCTCAGACGGGGACTGCCAAAGTCCCTGCTTTCATTCGTATTGATGGTAAGAGTAGGCGGAGGGGTTAGGAATGGGAAAGATGCCAAAAGTAGTGTGGGAGTATATACAGAGTGTTGTGCTGGCGGTTGTGTTGGCCTTGTTTATTATAACTTTTGTTGTGCAGTCTTTCATTGTTACCGGCCCCTCTATGGAACCCACTCTAAGGTCGGGGGAACGGCTCCTGATTAATAAGTTTATTTATCGCTTCTCTGAACCGAGGCGTGGAGATGTTGTTGTTTTTCATCCTCAAGCCAGACCCCGAGAGGACTACATAAAAAGGGTTATTGGTGTGGCCGGTGAAACGGTGGAAATTCGTGATGGGAAAGTATGGGTGGATGGTACAGATTTGACAGAGTCTTATATCAAAGAGCCCACTTATGGTCAGTTTGGCCCTGTTCGGATACCACAAGGGAAGATATTTGTACTAGGTGACAACCGTAACAATAGCCAAGATAGCCGATATCAAGAAGTGGGATTAGTTTCTTTAAAAAGCATTACTGGGAAGGCTTTGATTCGCTACTGGCCATTTAAGCGGATCATGGTATTTGGTCGCCCATAACAAGATCCTGGTGGGGGTGCATTTTTGACTGTACAATGGTTTCCTGGTCATATGGCCAAGGCTAAGCGGGAACTTATAGCCCGATTGCCCCAGGTGGATATGGTGGTAGAGATTGCCGATGCTCGCGTGGCAGCAGCGAGCCGAAATCCTGATTTAGTTCAACTCATTTCAGGTAAGCTGCATCTATTGGTACTGAATAAAGCCGATCTAGCATCACCACCAGTGACTGATAAGTGGCTACAAGTCATTCGTAAAAAGGGCATGGAAGCCGTAGCGTTTTCAGCTCTTTTTGATCGGCGGCAAAAGTTGCTGCGGCCGATACAAAGGCTGGCTGCTAAAAATAAAGCCGGGATTAAAGGGGACCTTAAGATTTTGGTTGTTGGGGTTCCAAACGTAGGTAAATCGGCAGTGATTAACAAGTTAGCACGAAGGCGAAGCGCTGCGGTAGGGGCGCGGCCTGGAGTGACCCGAGCACAACAGTGGATTCGCGTCGAAAAAAAAATAATGATTATGGATACGCCCGGTATCTTATGGCCTAAGTTTGAACAACAACAAACGGGCTATAAGTTGGCCGCAGTGGGTGCTATTCGCGAAGAAATATTACCCTTAGAGGAAGTAGCTTTGTGGTTAGGTCAGGAGCTGATTCGTCGGTTGCCGTTTACCTTAGAGACAACTTTTGATTTAGAAGACACCGCCGCAGATGCAATTTTATCGGGAATTGCCCGTCGCCGTGGATTGTACATAAGCAAAGGCCAATTAGACCTTGAGCGGGCAGCTGGCTTGCTCCTTCGGGAATTTCAGCAGGGGAAATTGGGGCGTGTTAGTCTGGACGACCCGGGGGAGGAGATAATTTGACTGTAGATTTGTGGTGCAAGGAGATCCAGTTGCGACAGGCTGGTAACACGCGCCTCGCCGGGGTAGATGAAGTGGGGCGCGGTCCACTGGCGGGGCCAGTGGTGGCGGCAGCAGTTATACTACCGTCTCCGGATGAGTGTGAGCGCTATCTCCCTAATTTGCGTGATTCGAAACAACTAACTACTAGGCAGCGAGAAGAGCTTTATGAAATAATTTATCAGGTAGCTCTAGCAGTAGGTATTGGCTCAGCTGATGTAAGATACATAGATAAACATAATATTTTGCAGGCTACGCGTACGGCCATGCGCCGAGCTATATTTAAACTTAACGTTCCTCCCGATTATGTGTTGGTAGATGCTGTTACCCTAAATGGCTTACTTT
>JBMNSQ010000097.1:0-6420 GCA_050945275.1 bacterium
TAAAGAGGCTGATATTCTGCTAGTAAATGTTAAGGATAGCAAAAACTTAGTCCCGGCGCTAACAAGCAAACAAGTAGATGCCTGGGTAGGGCCTTCGCCTCATCCGGAAGTAGCGGTTACCAGTGGTCTCGGCAATATAGTCTTAGATATGAAAGATATGCCGCCAAAGGGGCAATGGGAGGAATTTCCGTGTTGTGTGGCTACGGCCTCCCAAGAGATGATCGATAATCATCCGGAGATTGTACAAGCTTTTACTGATATTCTGACCAAGGCTTCTGCTTTTGCCATGGAGCAACCAGAGGTTTTGGCCCAGGACCTGTCTGCTTGGTGTGGAATTGACTTAGAAGCGGCCAAGAAAAATGCGGTTGTTTTTACCACTGAACCTAACGAAAACTGGTTTAGAGGTGAAAGTATAATCTATGATGCTTTAAAAGATACGGATAAACTGACGGATCAACTGAAAGACACCGATTTTGAGACGGCTAAAGAGAGCCTGTTCCAGTTTTCGTTTGTGGAAAAGAGTTTGCAAAAGCTTAGTCAGGGTAGCATTTAGTTTTTGAGGTGAAGCTATTGGCGATACAGGAAAAACAACTTTCTTTTCCGACCCCTAGCGATAAGTTGGTTTTTAGTAAAGGAGCTATAGCTTTTGCTAAGGCCGCAGTTCAACCGTTGTTAGTGCCAATACTGGTACTGCTGGTTTGGCAGCGAATGGCCCTGTCCATCAATAATCCCTTGATTCTACCAGAGCTAAAATCAGTGCTTAGCATTTTAGTTCACCCAACAGCCGATCTTTTACGCTTAGGGTCGCTGATTCATAATATTTCTGTTAGCCTATTAAGGATTGCCTTAGGGTATACATTAGCGGCTGTAGTGGCTATTCCTTTGGGCATTCTCATGGGTTATTCAAGCAATGTGCGTGGACTGTTTCAAGGGTTGCTGGCTATGATAAGGCCCATTCCACCGTTGGCCTGGGTGCCGCTAATCTTAGCTTGGATGGGTACGACTAGTATGGCTTCTGTTTTGAACTTAAATGAGGGATTAGGTTACGTATGGCTGAGCAACATTAGACTGTCCATGGTGTTTATCATCTTTATTGGTTCCTTTTTTCCCATGTTTTTGAGTACTATGTTCGGTATTAGAAATGTACGCCGTACACTTATTGACTGTGCTCTCACTTTAGGTGCCAGCGAACGCGACCTTATATCAAAAGTTTTGCTGCAGGCAGCCATGCCTAATATTTTTAGTGGTTTGCGGAACGGGATGGGTGTGGCTTGGAGCAGCTTAGTTGCGGCTGAGATGTTGCCGGGAAGTATTGCTGGACTAGGGTATCTTATTACTCATGCTCAATCTTTTTCCCGTATTGATGTTGTTATGGCCGGCATGGTCACCATTAGCGCTGTCGGCTCTCTACTAGATTTAATCTTTCGAATCATTGACGAGAAGAAATTCCGTTGGGTGCGGTTAGGAGGTTAGGGGGTCGGGCTCTGTGGTAGCAATTAACCTAAGAGATGTCAGTAAGATTTTCTACACGGAAAGAGGGCAGGAGATCCTGGCTGTAACTAATATAACGGCTAATATTCAAGCGGCTGAGTTTGTTTGTTTATTAGGCCCAAGTGGATCTGGTAAATCCACTATTTTGCGGATGCTAGCGGGTTTGGAAACGCCTACCGTAGGGGAGATAAGAGTATTGGGGCGTCCTGTAGCTGAAACTGTTATGGAAACAGCTATGGTTTTACAGGATTACTCGTTGCTTCCCTGGCGTAACGTCTTAGACAATGTAGCCTTTGGCTTAGAACTGAGGAAAATGCCGGCTAAAGAACGCCTACAAGTGGCGCATGATATGCTGTGGCGGGTTGGTTTGGATGCCTTTGCCATGGCCTATCCCTATGAACTGTCCGGTGGTATGCAGCAGAGAACAGCTATAGCCCGTGCCTTGGCTATCGAGCCCAAAGTACTTTATATGGATGAGCCGTTTGGTGCTCTGGACGCTTTCACTAGGCGACAAATGCAGCGGGAGCTCTTGTCGCTGTGGTTAAAGGACAGGAAGACTGTGTTGTTCGTTACGCATAGTGTAGAGGAAGCGGTTTACTTGGCTACTCGCATTGTGGTTATGGGCACGCGACCAGGTCGGATAATGGCTGACATGCCAGTGAAAATTCCGTATCCGAGGCGCAGCAGTGATACGGAATTTGGGCGGCTAGTGGAAGAACTTACGGAGATGCTTATGAATTTGGCTAAATCGGCGTAAGAGGCAAAATATTTGTCACCAGGTTGCATTATAAGCATGCACAAATCCACCTCAATAATAGGTGAAGGAAGTTCTTGTCCGATGTGTTCCCTAATTTACGAGCAGAGGGTTAATATGTATTTGAGCAATACCAAGCAGAAGCTATAACTTAAGAAGCAAGATAAAATGGGAGCCTCGAGGACTCCCATTTTACCGTTTAGCTATTTTGCCACCGCCGCTTTAAAGATACTATTAAAGAGGAAGGGGAATGTTCCCTGGGCTTGGAAACGGTACACTAGGTCGGGACTAGCTAAGATAACGCTACCCTTACCCACCTGTACCTCCACAATGGCAGCCTGACCGGACAATTTCTTCTCTGGATCAGCCAGATAGCCAGAAAGAAGCGGCTCGTCACTAAAGCTGGCTACCACACTGACATTATCCGCAGGACTAACCACAAAAGCCGGGTCGTTCTCAAAAAACACAGCTTCATGAGTATCATAGCCGTAAGCCACCGGCTGGTTGGGATCGACGGTAAGACCCAGGAGAGAACCGGGAACATTTACACCACCAAGATCCGCCAGTTCGACACTGGCCACCAACCCGTGTTCCACTGGAAAAGCCGAAGCTTTACCCATGGCGATCAAGGTACCGCCACCTTGTACAAACTGAGTCAGCGCTGCTACCCCTTCTTCACCTAGCCCCCCTTGGTATGACGGAGGCATATTAGACGAACCGTCGTAGATGTTCTGCGGGCGCATATCAGGGAGGATTATGATGTCATACTGATCAAGCTCCCCGACTTTAACAGCATTGTTGTCAAGACGGTCAAACTGAAAATCGTACTGCTCTAAGGTGTAACGAGTCCAACCTTCATCCATGGTATCCACCCAACCATGGTAAAGGCCGACCTTCGGCTGAGCCAAATCAACAAAGTCCCCTTCTGGTTCGCTGACAAGAGCGTGAGCTACAAGATGAAGTGCCTCCACCTGGGCTTTGAAGTCACCGTAGTTCACACCGCTAACCTTGAAAGTGCCGGCTGGGTAAGTAGCGCCATCTAGGGTGAAAGCTGCCGTCGCCTGCTGGACACTGGCGCCCTGATCCCAAAGAGCGTTAAGAAGCCGCGCTACATTATTGTTGCTCTTGTGCTCTAGCAAATACCCAAAGGTTGATTCTCCGCCGCTAAGAGTACCTGTCGGCTCAATTGTGGTGACGGGCTCCACTTCGACCTTAAAAACACTCTTGTTTCCCACAGCTACTGTGTCCACATCTCGCATTAGACCGTAAGTCCAAGCCGTAACATCGTAAGGCTCATTAAAATAATCTTGGTACTCTTGTACCTCTAACAAGGTCTTGGCCACATTGCGATACGGCTGGTTCAAAAACACTACATAAGTACCAGCCGGGTAACTCTTTCCTTCAACTGTGAAGGCAGCAGTAGCCTGATTGACCTCAATACGGTGCTTCAAAAGATTTGCCACTAAATCAGCCACCGCCGCAAGATCGTCCTGCTCAGCCGGGATCAAATAAGCATGCGGAGCCTGGTTTTCCCCAGCTTCCACTGCCTGCTTACCCTTAAGGTAAAAATGCTTAAGAACAGTATCTTTCTCTTGTGCTGTAAGCTCGAGGCTAAGCAGCACACCTGTTTGCTGGTAATCAATATTATCGCGGAGACGCCAAACATCACCCTTCCAAGGCATAGGCATATACCAGTGATTCTCTTTCTCCAGCGCTTTAGGTCCGCTTGTGTCCGGAGTTGCACCCCAACCGCCATGAGTCTCAAACAACATTCCCTGGCCGTTGTGGTAGGTAGTAAACTGGTCATTATACCCGGGATACCAGTTGTCATAACGAGTAGCCGTGACCACACCGGCCATTCCCTGGGCAGTCATGTTGGAAATAATATAACCGCCATATTTAATCCAATCCGCTTGCGTTATGGGACTGATGTTCTGGTCGTTAGGATCCTGAGTGGGATTAAGCCACATCCTCGCTGGGCCAGTTTGGTGCAAATCATGGTAAATCTGCGGGTGAAAAAGAAACCGAGCTTCTATGTTTTGGGCTGTCTCCGGCAGCGCCAAAGCTATCATGTCCCGGTTGTTATCGTGACCTACATAATGCCCCACATAAGGCGGCCGCGGCTTCATTTCAGCCCACTCGGTATCCTTATACTTATGATACCACTCGGTAAAGGAATCATGACCGTCGGGATTAATGGACGGATCAATAACCACAATTACGTTATCCAGTATATTCTTAGTCGCCTGGTCATTACCCGTAGCCAACTTATACGCCAGCTCCATGACCATCTCCGCACTCCCAACCTCCGGAGCATGGATATTAGCGCAGATCCAGTAGATGGCCTTGCCATCCTTAATTAGCTTTTGCGCTTCTTTCTCGCTTAGGCCCCGTGGATCAGCCAGTTTTGCACTGATTTCCTGATACCTAGTCAGATTTTTTATATTTTGCTCCGAAGACACCACCGTGAGAATCATCGGTCTCCCCTCCGGAGTCGTACCGTACGGTATGACCTCAACACGGTTGGAAGCCTCATCTAACTTGTTCATATACTCGACGATTTTGTCCCAAGGCGTGAGCTCATAATCAGCTCCAATGTCATAACCTAAGACCTGCTTTGGCGTAAGAACAGGAGCCGCAAACGCCAGCTGACTTAAGAGTAATACCAAAACTAATGTTACCGCCAGAAAACGAAAACAACTTACATTCTTTTTCAACACAGCACCTCCTTAATAAGTTAAACCAAAGGAAAAACTAGCCTCACCATTCTCGCCATCTTTTGTTGCCCCTATCCCCTCCCTCCCTTGCCCTTGGCCCTTGTGCCCTTGTTTGTTTCAATGCATTGATATTCAACATTATGTATAAGTATTCCTGCAAGCTCAAGGAATTTTTTTGTAAAGGAACTAAACAACATAACAAAAATGGCCCTGACCGCGTCAGCAGTCAAGGCCATACCTTCCTTCTCTGGCTAGATAGAGAATAGACAAAAGAAAACTGCAGGAAAAATGGCCCCGCTAGGCTAATATTATAGTTATGAAACCCCTCTGCTGAGGAAATGGCAGGAAAGGAAGAAAATACTATGCCTTATATACCTGTTTTCGTCGAAGTGCCCAAGGGCTCCCGAAACAAGTATGAGTATAACCACAAAACTGGTCGCTTTGTCCTGGATAGGATGTTGTTCTCATCTGTCCATTACCCTGCCGACTACGGCTTCATTCCCGAGACCCTGGCTGCCGATGGCGATGAATTAGATGTGCTGGTCTTAACTGGTGATCCCACCTTCCCCGGCTGCCAAGTAATGGGTTTGCCGGTAGCCATGTTGGAAATGTGGGATGAAAAGGGACGGGATGAAAAGATCATTGCCATCTCCCGAGAGGACCCGCTCTGGGGTTGGATTAAGAAGTTCGAGGATGTCCCACCCCACCTGTTACGGGAGATCTCCCACTTCTTCAGTATTTACAAGGAGCTAGAAGGTAAGAAAACAGAAATTGGCTCCTGGTACAATAAGGAACAAGCCTGGAAAACCATTCACCAGGCAGAAGCCCGCTATAAGGAAATACAACAACGGCAGCAAAAGTAACCAACACCCCACCCCTGTTCCACAAGGTAAGTGGGGTGTTTTGTTGAGAACAGGTTGAGGTAATTAAAGGATGAGCCGTTTTTTACCTGCATAATGCAGGGGGGTGGTCTAGTTTTCGTGGCCACTTATGTCCACTTTATAATGGCCGTTAACAGGTGGGTAAGTGGATACGCTCTGGTGGGGCAGCCAAAGAAAGTAAACCTTCCCCCTAAAATTCGATAGGCTCCATAAAGGAGTTGAGCAAAAATACCAGCCAACTAGGTAGGTAGATGAAAATTACCACCACTACCTACTTGGCTAGTTTTAATAATGGGCACAAAAAATTCCCCTCTTCCAAGGTTCCCTAGAGGCAAAGATAAAGCCCCGTGAGGGAGCGAAGTTGCCTACTTTCCTACGGGGCATGTTGCTTGTCTCCTAACTATTAGCTAAATGACTGACTAGATCAGGGTGTATAATAGAGAACGCCCCCTGATTTATTCTGGAATGCTCGAGTCAGCTTCTACAATTTTAAGTTCGTGTACATCAGTATCGAGTGGATTCCATGAGTAAGGATGTGGATACTCAGATATATTCACATACGCCACAAAGCTCTCAT
>JBMNSQ010000098.1:0-6416 GCA_050945275.1 bacterium
TTAGCTTAACTATAAGTGCCCACGTACCGTCCAAACTACGGTAATTAGATTCTAGATCAACTTTAGCTAGTAACTCATCAAGTTCTTTCTGGTCTATAACATCGTGCTTCATAGCTGGTTCCCCCCTAAAGCATTTCTTGGTCCTTTGACTATGGCGAGGGATGTGATAGTAAGCGCCATCTTATATTGTCATACCAGTTCATATAACGTGGTGTGGCTGCGGTGCGGATGCGTACTGCCGTACCAGATGGCGTTACTTTTTCTAGGGGAAAAGAACGCCCTGTATAAACAATCTCATGCTTGGCCACCGTACCTACTGCCTGTACTATTTCGGGAAACAAGCGGTTAATGTTGGTAAGAATGTATCTTCCTTTGTCCATTGTAAAAACCATGGTACCCTCCGGCTCATAAGGGAGGCCAGCACCGTTCATGTCCCACTCGGTACTTATTAGATTCAAAACTCCATCCGCTCGGATCTCAAAACTTTCATCTACCGAGCGTCTTGCTACTGAATGCAGGTATCGGATAGTAAATTCATCCCCTGCCTTAGCCGGTAAGCTAATTAAATGCGCTTCTGAATCTCGAGCCACCACTTCCAGACTCTTGACTGGAACCATTGCAACCCCTGCTATAACTATTAACAAGAAGCTAACCATCAGTACTATAGTTCGCTTAGTCATGTGACCTGGCTGGGTAGAAGGAAATTTCTACCCAGCCTATTCCCCCTTAAGGATCAGAATCGCTTGAAATTGTTACGGGAGCTCAATGCCCTGTTCTTGATAGTACTTGGCAGCACCGGGATGGATAGGTATGGTGATACCCTTAACCGGGTCGTCAATATCCATATATTCAGCCTTGTTGTTCACTTGAGCTAAGTGATCCCGATTCTCCCACAGAGCCTTCGTCAGCGCATAGACAACTTCATCCGGTTGATCTTTATGGATCATAACAATGGCTTGGACAGCTACTGTCTCCACATCGTAATCTTGGTTGCTATAGGTGCCGGCTTTCATGGTGAAAGACGTCAGAAAAGGATATTTTTCCTGTATTGCAGCCACTTCGTCTTCGGCCAGCGAGATAAACTTAATCTTTTTCACTGCTGATACGTCCTGAATACCAGCGTTGGGCGCACCTGTGGTCAGCAGAATAACGTCAATATGGCCGTCTTTAAACTGATCGGCTGATTCAGCGTAAGAAATAAAAAACGGTTTAATGTCATCATAGGTTAGACCCAAAGTTTCCAATATCTGCCGAGCATTAGCCTCGTTGCCAGAGCCCGGCGCCCCAACGGAAACCCTCATGCCTTTAATATCTTTAATGGAATTTACCGGGCTGTCCTCAGCCACGATGATCTGAATAACCTCAGGGTACAAGGTGGCTATTCCGGCTCCGCTATTCAAAGGCTGGCCGTCAAAAGCTTCAATACCGGTAGCCGCATATTCCGCGATATCATTTTGAATTAAGCATAGCTCTGCTTCCTTTTTATCTATGAGCTTCATGTTTTCTACTGATGCTCCTGTTGCTTGAGCTACAACATTAGCTCCCGGAATGTTGGTGTTCCAAACATCAGCAATGGCTCCACCCAAGGGATAATAGGTGCCTGCCGTGCCTCCGGTGGCTAGAATCATTTGTATATCTAACTTAGCTTCTTGTTCGTCATCTTGATCCGCAGGCTGTTCTGGCGGTTTAGATGGTGAGCAACCAACAACTAAACTTACAACGACCAGTAAACACAACGTGATCAATAAGAATCTCTTCACGAAACTTAGCCCCCTCATTCTCATTTTTTGTTAACAGAACCCGACGCTGACAGAAAGTTGATAATCACCCCCTTTTATTGGGCTATTTCGCTTTATTGTGTTGGTTGCCATAATTACATATTCCCCATTTTGTTCTGAATTCCTGCTGCAAAATCTCCCCCATTTCTACTAATCTTTGGATGGTTATGCCATAGCGTTATGCTAAAAAGTCACCTGGACTACATTTTGAAGATGTTGGCCGAAAATTATCGACCCTATTTCCGTGAATTGCTCGACATCGCCGCTTGTGTAAAAATTGTAGGTAGGCAGAGTATCGCCAGTGATTGGCTGTTTTTTCTTCAAAATGGCCTTGGCCTCAGCCACGGTTTCTACTGCTGGGTCAACAATGTTAACTGATCCCTCTACGTAGCGACGGATTGTATCTATTAATACCGGATAATGGGTACACCCTAGAATAAGGGTATCAATTTCAGTCCCTTTAAAAGTAGCCAAGTATTCACTCACTGCCGCTTCTACATCTGGCCCAGACGACTTTCCTTGTTCTACCAAGGTAGTAAATTTAGGACATGCTTGTCCCGTAACCTCTATATCCGAATCTAATTCTTTAAGCATTCGGTCATAAGCGCCGCTTTCTATTGTAAACTGGGTGGCAATAACCCCTACTTTCTTGTTCTTGGTCGCTGCTTTGCCACCCCTGGCCCCAGGTCCAATTACCCCCAAAACAGGGAATTGAAACTGATCTTTTACAGCCTCCAAAGCTGCCGCAGTGGCTGTATTACAAGCAATGATACCAACATCGACACCCTTAGTTCCTAAAAACCCTAAAATCTGACGAGAATACTGGGTGATAGTCTCCTTGGACAAAGGCCCATAGGGATTACGCCCATTATCCCCGTAAAACTCGATGTTGGCTTCGGGTAACTGGCGTTTCACCTCCCGGGCCACTGTAAGTCCACCAAAACCGGAATCAAAAAGCCCTACTGTAATCAACTAAACTCCCTCCGTTTATAAATCGTTATTAGTCAAACAACTACCCTGCCCACAAGAAGTTGTCAGGGTATGGATGGGATCATCCTACCCTAATCGCCAAATCGGGACAATTCATCTCACAGAGCTTGCACCTGGTACATTTATCTGGGTGGGCTACAGCAGCAATGTTGTAGCCCTTTTCGTTTATCTCATCAGACATTTGAAACACACCTTGGGAGCAGTAATGAAGACAAAGTTCACACCCCTTACAGACAGCCCCGTCTATATACACCGTCATTTGTTATCACCTCGGATTTGCTTTATCAAATCAACAATCTGCTCTGGAGTTCGGGCAATGTGGGCCCCAGCCGAAGTTAGAGCTTCGATCTTGGCCTGCGCCGTGCCACGGTTACCCTGGATTATCGCACCGGCATGCCCTAAAGATTTACCCTCTGGTGCCGCCCGACCTACAATCATAGATACCACCGGCTTAGTTACATGACCAGCGATAAAGGCAGCCGCTTCCTCTTCCATAGTACCGCCAATTTCGCCCACCAGAACAATAATCTCAGTCTGCGGATCCTGTTCAAATAGCCCTATAGCCTCTTTTTGTGTCAATCCCCAGATAGGCCCGCCGCCGATAGCCAGCACCGTAGATTGACCGATACCGGCCTCTGTCAGCATTTTTCCAATCTCGTAAGATAGCGCTCCACTTTTTGATACCAGGCCTACATTACCTTGGGTATACATCCGCGGCGGATGAGCTCCTAATTTGCATTTGCCCGGCGAGATCACACCAGCCGTACCTGGGCCAAGTACCCGGCAACCGTTGGCTTTTGCATAAGCCAAAATAGTTATTACATCGTGATCCGGTATGCCTTCGGCAGTGACAACAAGTAGTTTAACTCCGGCCTGTATGATCTCCAAGCAAGCATCCTTGGCAAAACGAGGGGGAACGAAACTAATAGCGGCATCGATTTGATGCTCAGCTGCCGCCTCAGCGACGAAGTCGTAAACAGGAATCCCTTCTACTGTGTTCCCGCCCTTGCCAGGGGTAACCCCAGCTACAATTTGGGTTCCATACTCTTTCATCACCTTAGTCTGAAGAGCACCGGAGCGGCCGGTAATACCTTGAACTAAGACTTTAGTGTTTTCATCAATTAAAATTGCCATAGTTAAGCCTCCGCTCCCTTCACAGCCGCATCTACCGCCAAAAGAAGATCATCATAGGTGGGAAGATTAGCCTTAGCCATCATTGCTTTACCTGCTTCTTCCATAGTACCGCACATGCGTACTATGATTGGCATGTCTAGCCCCTGCTCTTCTTGATACCGGATGATACCTTCTGCCATTTCGTCCATGCGATTAAAACCGCCGATAAGGACCACTAGTAAGCTTTTCACCTTGGGATCTTGGAGCACCGTTTCCATAGCTTTGTACATAACTTCCGGGCTGGTAAGTCCGCCCATTTCGCAGAAGTTGGCAGCTTCACCACCGGCATCCTTGATGAGATCTAAAGTTAGCATCCCTGTACCGGCGCCGTCGCTAATTAGCCCCACTGTGCCGGTAAGGGGTACGTAGGTAATGGTATCTCCGTTAGCCTGGGATGAGGTAGGGGCAATGCCGGGCAATGATTGTTGTTCATTCATAAGCTCGGTAAACAACTCGCTTTGTCTGAAACCGGCTTTGTCATCGAGTGACACTTTCCCATCTAGGGCCACGAGGCCACTAGCGGTAGCAGCTAGCGGATTTACCTCCACCAAGGTGGCATCTATGGCTATAAAAGCTTGATACAGCTTGGCTACAAAGTCTTCAAGTTCGGCTGTGTTCTGATACTGCAGCTGTTTGGCTAAATAGCGTATGTGGTAATTTTGTAGTCCGATTAACGGATCAATGGGCAGTTTAATAATCTTCTCCGGTGTCTCGGCGGCCACTTGTTCGATATCCATGCCGCCAGCTGGGCTGGCGATTAGAAGCGGCTGACCATTTCCCCCCTGGAGGGTAATAGACAGGTAAAACTCGCGCTCTATAGCGGCCATCTCTTCGGCCAGTACGGCTCGGACGGGTTCGTCTTTAATTTTCATGTCAAAGAGCTGGGTAAGTAGGATGCTCAGTTCTTTTTTGTCTGAGCAGACTTTAATACCGCCAGCCTTACCCCGCCCGCCGGTTAACACTTGGGACTTGAGGATCAAGGGAAAGGGTAAGGTAGGAACATTTCCGGGTGATAAGAGAAGATCACTTTTGGGGACTGGTAGATTATACCTCTTAAAGATTTTCTTCGCTTGAAATTCAAATAGCTTCATCCACTAAACCTCCACCGCTATTCCTTGGGCGAGTTTAATTCCTTCATCAACGGCTTTAAGGTTCATATCAAGGAACCTGGGCCGGGTAAGTTCTTTAATAACGGCTACTAAATCTTCTTTAGTGAGAAAGCCGGTGCTCTGCTGCAAGAAACCTAAAATCACCATATTGGCGGAAATCCGGCTCCCTAAATGGACGGCTGTTTCAGTGGCTGGCACGGCAATGGTTCTTTCTTTGCAGCCATGGGTGTCCTTTACTAATTGGGGATCTATGATGAGGGTGCCGCCTTCTTTCAGGCTCGGTAAATAGCGATCTAATGCGCTTTGAGACAAGGCGACAAGGAGATCTTTTTTATCTACCATCGGGGAGTTAATGGGTTGATCGGAGATAATGAGTTCGGCTTGGCACTGGCCGCCTCTGGCTTCGGAGCCGTAGGACTGGGTCTGAACGGCAAAGAGGCCTCTTTTGGTAACGGCGGCTGTACCTAATATCACTGCCGACAGTACTATGCCTTGACCGCCAAAGCCGCATAATCTTATGCTAACGGGTTTCATGGGTTATCACCTTCTTTGGTGGTAGTGGCGGTAAACACTGGGCGCTCGATATTAACGAATTCACCTAGGACAAACTTGCCGGCTAGATCTTCGGCTGTTAGTTTATCGGTATCTTTTAGAAGGACTGAGTTATCATCGATCCATTTAACTAGATCTGCTGCCTGGCTGCTCTTTAGCACATAGCGGCCAAAATGGGTTGGACACTGGGAAACTATCTCTACTAAGGAAAAACCGCGATGGGTTAAGGCTTTTTTGATGGCTCTAATGGCCTGGGGGCCGCGAGAAGTATTCCAACGGCTAACGTAAGTGGCTCCGGCGGAGACGGCCAATTGACAGATGTCAAACGGTGGCTCAAGGCTGCCATACGGGGTGGTGGTTGTGGTGGCGTTGATCGGTGTGGTGGGGGCCACTTGGCCACCGGTCATGGCAAAGTTGAAGTTGTTAACGAGGATGACGGTGACATCTAGGTTGCGCCGGGCGGCCTGGATGAAATGGTTGGCTCCAATGGAAATGGCATCGCCGTCGCCGGCAAACACTACTACTGGTGTGTCTGGCTGATGGAGCTTAATCCCGGTAGCCCAGGGAAGGGTGCGACCATGGACACCGTGCATAACGTCGGTATTGAGATAGATGGGAATGCGGGCGGTGCAACCGACGCCGCCAATGGTAACCATGCTCCCTAAATCAAGGCCTAGTTCGTCTACGGCACGAAGGAAATAGTTTAGTACCTGGCCACAACCGCAACCGGAGCAGAAGAAGTGCGGCAGGCCGCCGGGACGGATGTGTTTTCGTTGTTCGTTGATAAGCTGGCTCATGATGTGACCTCCTTTAG
>JBMNSQ010000099.1:0-6298 GCA_050945275.1 bacterium
CTCTAGCTCAGCCGGCTCCGGCGACGTACCGATTAGACCCTGTTTCTCCATAAACGGTATCACTTCTGACACTACCCGCTCAAGCGGCAACTCTCTAATATAGTGGCCGTTGATCCAAGTCAGCTTCTTCACATCATACACGGCCGCCGTCTTAGACACACGGTCAATGTTAAACTCATTCACAATCCGATCAATAGGCATTATCTCATCGGTGCCTTCCGGCGACCAGCCAAGTAGTGCCAAGTAGTTGATAAGAGCCTCGCCCAAATAACCATCATCATAAAATTCTTCCACTGATGTCGCCCCATGCCGCTTACTTAGTTTGGAGCGATCAGGAGCCAAGATCATCGGTACATGAGCAAACTGAGGCAGCTCATAGCCCAGTGCCTCATATAGTAATATCTGACGGGGCGTGTTGGACAAATGTTCTTCCGCCCGCACAATATGGGTTAGGCGCATAGCGTGGTCGTCGATAACACAAGCATAGTTGTAGGTCGGCATACCATTGGACTTGAGGATAATAAAATCGTCCAACACATCGTTTTTAAACACAACTCGCCCACGAACGATATCATCCACTATCGTTTCGCCTTTCTCCGACACTTTAAGCCGAACCACCGGCTGCCGTCCCTCCGCTGCCAACCGGACGCGATCCTTTTCGGTCAAGCCGCAACAAGCCCCGTCATAACGCGGCGCTTTACCCTGTCGCCTGGCCTCTTCGCGCTTGGCCTCGAGCTCCTCTGGCGTACAATAGCAAAGGTAAGCAGCACCCTTTTCAATTAGCTCCTGCGCTTTCTCTTCATACAGATGCAAGCGCTGTGATTGAAAATAGGGTCCGTACTCGCCACCGATCTCCGGCCCCTCATCCCAATCTAGCCCCAGCCACTTTAGTGAAGAAATAATTTGATCCACTGACGCCTGAGTGGACCGTTCCGTGTCGGTATCCTCGATCCTAAGTACAAAAGTGCCGCCGGTATGGCGGGCTAACAACCAGTTAAATAATGCTGTGCGTGCCCCACCGATATGCAGCTTCCCGGTCGGGCTGGGGGCGAAGCGCACTCGAATTTTTTCCACCGTTATCCCTCCCGTGCCTTCTGTCTTTAATACAAAGGCTTGTCACAGGTTAAAGTATATCACAGCTTTGAGCCAATTTCATCCTCTAGCTTAGCAAAGTCATAGCTACTGTACCCTTTATGTACCTATCATTGGCCCAAGATATACTAATTATACCACGATTTGCCCTTACACCTGTCCAAGACCAATAATCCGGGGTATAATATTTACGGTTACCATAAGGAAAGAAGGGATTAAATTGCAACGGCGTTATCCTACAAAGCCCTTGGTAGGTGTGGGCGCAGTTATTATCCGCGAAAACCACATTCTCCTTATCAAACGCGGCAAACCACCAGCCGAGGGGTATTGGAGCATTCCGGGCGGTGCAGTTGAATTAGGCGAGACCTTAGCTAGTGCCCTTTGCCGGGAAATAAAAGAAGAATGCAATTTGGACATTGAGATTGGTCCCCCTGTTGCCGTCCTTGATTCTATTTTACGCGATGACGATAAAAAAGTGCTTTACCACTACGCGCTGGTCGACTTTTGGGTAAATTCTGTTCGGGGTAAACTGGTCTGCTCGTCCGATGCCCAAGAAGCACGGTGGATTCCTCTATCGGAAGTTCCTTCGTTAAAGCTTACCAGCGGGCTGCTGGCACTCCTGGACTACTTAGGCTGTTCAGAGGGACAAGCACCTATAGAGCCTCCTCCTAGAGTATTTTATTACACCCAATTAAATCGCCGCTAGAAAGGCTGGTGACAACATAATGCCGAATCCTATCGCCTTTACTATTGGTTCCATCCCTGTTCGTTGGTATGGAATTCTAATGGCTGTAGCCTTACTTGTCGGCACTAAATTAGCTCTAGACGAAACTCGCCGGCAAGGCATCGACGAAGACACCTTTCTTAACCTTATCCTAATCGGTGCCCCACTGGGCTGGCTGGGTGCCCGCCTATATTATGTTATTTTTAACTGGGGCTATTATAGCCAACACCTTATCGAGATTCCCAAGATTTGGGAGGGCGGGCTAGCCATCCATGGCGGGATTTCCGCCGCTATCGTAGTGGGCCTGTGGTACTCACGTAGGCACAACCTTAACTTCTGGCAAATTGCCGACATCGCGGCCCCTCCTTTTATCCTAGGACAGAGCATCGGCCGCTGGGGCAACTTTTTTAATCAAGAAGCATATGGATATCCCACCGACCTGCCCTGGGCCATGTATATTGCCGGCGAGTGGCGACATCCAACATTCTTATATGAATCTATCTGGAATTTTCTCGTATTCCTGTTCTTACTGCGTCTGAGAAGGCATCCCAAAATTAAGCCCGGGGATGTATTTATAACTTACCTCGGCCTCTATTCCGTTGGCCGTTTTATTGTAGAAGGATTTCGTACTGACAGTCTAATGCTAGGCTCTCTTCGGGCAGCCCAGGTAGCCAGCGTGGCTATAGTTATAATTGCTGCCTATATGCTCTGGGAGCGGCACAAGAATCCAGCCTAGCTATTTAGTGTATCGATCGGCCACCGTAGACGCACCGTACGAGTCCGGTTTAATTCGAGCCTCGAACCCACTGCCGGTAATCATCCCGACTACCTCGCGAATTAAACCTTTGGTCTCACCTATGCGACCGACATCCAAATGAATTTCTATATTCAGCTCATTATGGCCACTTTCGGCCAGTAAAGCAGTTAGTCGACTAGCCACATCTAAACTTAGGGAGGCCTCATAAAAAATCCGTTGGCGCATGGACATAAACTTCCCTTGATTGCGCTTACTATAGAAATAGCGGGCGCCCTTACCCTGCCGATGGACAATAATAGCACTAACAAAGCACACATGATCTTCGCGCGGCTGGGAGTCACTACCGATAATAAGACGGTAGTCCATTTTCGGTTCGTCGGCCACATACTGCAAAATATCAGCAAATACTTGCTTAAGTGACATTGGGCCCTTAGTTGGACTAATGAATTCTTTCCGTGCCACCTGAACACCATCCTTTAGTTAGCGCGTACTTTCCTTAGCTAGCGCTGTGGTGAGTGAAGCAAACTCCGCCAAGCTTAAGGTCTCGCCGCGACGCCGGGGGTCGATACCGGCACTTGTTAACGCATCTGTAATCACCTGTTTCGTTAATCTATCCCCTAAATCTTGCTGTAGACTATTGGCTAACATTTTTCGTCGATGAGCAAAAGAAGCTCGTACCACCTGGAAGAAAAATTCTTCGTTTTCTACTTCGGCCGCCGGCTTAGGACGAAGCCTAAGTCGGACCGCCGCCGACCATACTTTAGGGCGGGGAAAAAAAGCTGCCGGTGGGACTTTGAGTACCAGTTCAGGGCAGGTGTAAAACTGAGTTAGAACCGATAAGCTACCGTAATCTTTGGTCCCTGGTTTACCCACAAGTCGCTGAGCCACTTCCAGCTGCACCAGTAACACGGCCAGATCAGGCCGCTGCCCAGTAGTGAGTAATTTAATTAATACCGGGCTAGTTATGTAATACGGCAAGTTAGCCGCCACCTTGCGCTTCCCTCCCACTCCCGTGGGAGCCAATTGCCATAGCGTATCCAGGTTTTGCTCCAAAAAATCTCCCCACACAAGCTGGGTATTATTAAACCCGGTCAAGTTATTGGTTAGTACCGGCTCCAGTTCCCGATCCGCCTCCACGGCAATCACACTACCCGCTCGCTGAGCCAGTTGTACGGTGAGGTTACCACTACCGGGCCCAATCTCGAGCACCGTATCCGCTTTAGATAGCTGGACCGCATCAGCTAAGCGCCCAAGAATCCCTTTATCCAGCAAAAAATTCTGGCCCAGGCGCTTCTTCGCCCTAATGTTGTGTTGTCGCAATTGTTCCCTAGTTCCAGCGCCCATGCCATTTCTCCTTCGTTGGTCTTTATCCTAGTATAACCTTGGACCAAGCCGGAAATCAACTTGTCCTAACTTGAAAGGGGTATTAGGCATTGACTAATAGTTGGATCGATTACATTCGCGATAAGTTTACCCACACACCTTTCTTTAATTTTTTCGGGGTTCAAATTGCATCACTGGCCCAAGGCAAAGCAACCTTGGTCCTCCCCGTCACCCAAAACCTACTCAATACATATGGCACCTGTCATGGCGGAGCCCTTAGCGCTCTAGCCGATATGGTCATGGGTATTGCCCTGCGTACGCTGAAAATAAGAGTAGTTACAGTGGAGCTAGCGTTAAACTACCTGCAACCGGTCCCGGCTGGCAAAACACTTATCGCCACGGCTCACGCAGTTCATCGCGGCCGCCGCATGATTGTCGCCGAAACCGAAATTTACTGCCAAGACACCCTGGTGGCCAAAGGCAAGGGAACCTTCTTCGTTACCGGACCGGATAACTATGAAAACTAAAAAACTCTCATAAAACAAAACCGGGCAGTGCTTTTCTGCCCGGTAAAATATTGCCCTTTATTTAAGTACATATACCTTTACGCTTCGCCGGCCCCAACTAATGGCTTCTTGATGTGAGTCAACAAAGATATCGACTCGATTTCCCTTAATAGCTCCACCTGTATCGGCAGCCAACGCCGGTCCATAATTTTCCACGTAGACCTTAGTACCCAAGGGGATAACCCTCGGATCCACCGCCACAATACCGCGCTTTGGCTTAATACCAAGCGCCGTCTTGTTGCCCCCGACGTCAGTGGGACAATAAGCAGTAGCCACCGCATCGATGGCCCGACTATAGCGATAGTCCGTACCGCCACGGCTGAGGGTGCCCATGGTACCAATAGCTACGATTTCGGTAACCGGTTCTTGCAGTACCTGTTCCGACACAACCTCTTCTTGCACAATTTCGCCGTCTTCCCAAACCTGTCGCAACCGACGTTCTAGCACTCCATCAGCGCCCTGTTGGATCACACGGGTTTGACCTAGTTCTAGGTTGCCGTCTTGTCGCCGCTGTACGGTGTAAGGAACCTTTGTTTTAGTCCTAGTTTCCGTTTCTTCTACTCTAACCACAGTAATCTCCTGCCCGGCGGTTACCGGAGAAGTCGCGACCGGATCCAACCGATCTTTACCACCAATCGCAACGCCTAAATCGGCTAGGGCCTGGCCCACCGTAGGCTGCGCTGTCTTGGTTTCGGTAACGACACCACCAACCACTAACGTCACTGGGACGGCATGTCTTATATTAACCGTCATTCCATTCTCCAGTTTCGTGTCTAGACTAGGCTCTACCAAATCTTCCAATGCTAGTTTAATTCCTTGCTGTTCCAGTAAGGTGCCCACTTGGCTCCGCCAGGTTTTCACCGTGCGGGGCGTGCCGTCTACAACCAGGGTAACTTCCTTTCGGGCATTCATAACACCAACCAAACTGAGTGAAAGGAATAGCGCCACCACGATCATAATTTTTACCCGTCGTGATAACTTCCCCGGTTGCCGGACGGTATGTTCCGGCATGCCTGGAACCTCCTCTCCTTAAACTGACATCTTTTCTAATTTCTATTGTATGTCACTTAATTCTATAGGATTCCTATAAATAAAGTCAAACTGCCAAACAAGCCAGCTAATGCATAAATAAGGGTCTAGCGACATTAAGCCACCTTTTGCCGTAATTGGAACTTAACTTTAGCTCATTAAGCTCGGTTTCCAGCTTATTACTCCAGAGTTCACCTTTGTTTTTTCACTTGCTTTCTCTACAAACCAATCCGGGGTCTTAGCCATTAAGCTTATACCTCCTCGGCTCAATTTGCTCCAGTAATCCCGATTCAATAGCCCTATTCCAACTAAAGATAGCAAGCCGGGTGAGAATAGATTCTTCTTCTGGATCACGGGGTCTGCGCCTAGGGAGTCGTTGCGGCAAAGCAGCCGCTGCTGCTAGATTAATACGACGAGCTCGTGGACGAACCTGTCTAATATATTCATCTAGTGTTCCCCAATACCGCGGTTGATAGGAAGATTTTTTGTCCGGTGTCATGGTTACACCTCCTTAAGAACTATCCCCTCCGCCTAAAACTTATGCACTTACCCCATTTTGCCAATCTCTAACTCCGTCTACAAGCATTCTCTCAATAATAGCTTTTGTTGGTTACTCAAAAAATCTTTATTTTCCATGTTCCGCCAGCTCATGCATCACCAGCCAGGCCTCTTCCTCAGAATCGTCAAAGTGGGATAGGCTTTTGATCAGGTGATAATAAGCCTCCTTATAAGTCAAATAGTTTTGCCAGCGCTGGACTGTTATAAGCGATAGTTTGCAAAATAATTGGTAGCTTCCCTAGGCATGTC
>JBMNSQ010000100.1:0-6275 GCA_050945275.1 bacterium
TCTGTGGTATACTTGCATTGGCGGTTACCTCCCAGTGCGGTATTTGGTTTTATCCCAAACCCATTATGCCATAACTGGGCCGGGGACCGCCACTTCAATTTCCACGTCTAAAGGGACATTCTCTTTCTTCTTCCCGCCTCTAACTTTTATCTGTTAGGCGCAACAGTTCTCCCTGTAATCAAAATGTTCGCTATCCAGAGGATATTTCCTGCCAACATTTTTATTGGAGTATAGATATGAGATAATTAAGCGTTGGTTTAGCCGGCCATAAATAAATTTAGACAAAATACGTTGCAAAGTTTGGTAGAATAGAAAGAACATCCCTTTGAGCTTTCCGACCTAAGGGGTGTTCTTGGGGTAGGATTATATGTGTGTAATTAATAATATGCAAATATGCAAGTTAGCCGCTCTGCTGTTATTTTGCAAATTAATCGGCTCTTGCCCCGCATTTCTTGTCTCGGTTCGGTTTAACTGATTGAATAAATATCGAACCTAGCTCTTGGGCTGGCGGATATAATGGGGCATATCTGCGGGAATTTCTAGGGATAATTCAACCAAACCACCATATTCACCTGTCTCTTTATACCAAGGAGCCTGATACAGCAGTTTCTTCACGCCATTTTTTTCTACGGTGTAACAATTTGTTTCCTGGTTTTGGAGCATAGCGGCTGTTTTGGAACGGGCTGGTTCCGGATGGCAATCTAATACATTTTGGCCTAACAGCTTGGCTCCTCCATCGACGGCATAAGCAGATAAAGCTTTTTTATTCATGTACACAATTTTACCTTCAGTATCGCAAACCGTTATCGCGCCACCAAAATTGTGTAACCAACATTTGCTCATAGTTATCCCCTTCCTGCTACTTTTTTCAGGTACTTTGATATAATGGAAACAGGAGAAGAGCAATTGATTATCCATTAAACATCAGCAGCAGTTCTTCCTGTAATCAAAATGTTCGCCATCCAGATGATATTTCCTGCCAACGTTTTTATCGGAGGTATAGATATGAGACGGCTATGCATTTGTTTATTTATCTTTTCCTTAGTTTTTGTTGGAATGGCCCCTGAGCGGGGTTTTGCTAACGCCGGGCCTACCTACTGGCAGGGTTACCCATCGGCTGAGGTACTAGTGATCGACGAAAACTG
Source organism: bacterium (assembly GCA_050945275.1). GTDB lineage: Bacteria > Bacillota > DTU030 > DUMP01 > DUMP01 > JAAYWY01. Next base: position 1,146 of record JBMNSQ010000100.1, read on the forward strand.
CCCAGTAGAAGTGACGAGGGAAAAACTGCTTTTGGACTTAAACGCCGAAGGCAAGTATTCTTATACCATAACCGGAAAGGTTACAGCTTCTTATGAAATGGTAAATCCCACCGACAAGGACTTGTCGGTACAAATGGCTTTTCCTTTTGTGAGTTCTTTGGCGGATTTTCGCCCTGAAGACATTACTATAACAGCTAATGGTTCCCCACTACCTTACAAGCTATATATCGGGGATACGGTAAATGGCCGTGCCGATCCCAGCCAGGATAAAACCGATGCGGATTTGCTTTTCGAGAACATTATTAACACCGTTACTAACAAACCCTATCAAGCACAGCAATTTTCAGAGCACGAACAAGGAAAGCTTTATACCTTAATAGTACAACCAACTACTGAACAAAGAATTAATATTGCCCTCGATTTAACATGGGATCATGACAAAACAAAGGTCCTAGTGGACGGCTTTAACCGTTATAAGAGAGATAAGGAGAAAGTAAGAATTGCATCCTGGTGCTATGAACCGACTATGCTGCAACTTCTTGTTTTGGGTGATGCCATAGATTTTCATATTACTGCCTACACTGATGGCGAACTAAAACAAGAAACCGATCTATTTGACTGCCAAATTTCATCTAAGAAAACAGACTTAAAGAGCTATTTAATTGACTACGCTCGGGGCTACAAAATGTCCCCTAACCAGCTAGAAACCCCGGATAGGCAAATCGTAGGCATTTCAGATGAGCAGCTCTACAATATGTATGCAGCCACTTTGGACAAAATCCTAACAGACAACTGGGGCTTTTGCAGCAGCGGTGACTTGGTAGCGCAAAATCGTTCCGACCGCGTCATGACGCTGGTGTACACAGTTGACTTCCCAGCTGACTCTCACAAGAACATGACTGTGCATTACAAAACAATAGGAACCATGGACAGAAGAAAAACAGCCACACCTGTATACACTTTCAACTATATACTTAACCCAGCCCAAAGCTGGAGCAACTTTCAAAACTTGACCATTGAAGTCCTTACTCCCGAAGAATCTCCTTATGTTGTGTACAGTAACATTGAGCTAGCAAAAGAAAACCAGCGACATTACCGCGCAAGGCTTAATACTCTTCCGGATGGTGATTTTATCTTTTCTATTTACGCCCGAGAGAAGATCACTGCTTGGGATAAATTATACGGTGCTTGGCATTTCACCTTCGGCTACTTCACGCCTCTTGTTACGGGCGGCATAGGAATTATGATGCTGGCGGTGGCCACCACAATCTTATTAAAGCGCAAAAAGGCTGGCTAGGCGTGAGTGTAACCTTCTTCATCACCTGCATTACCTTACCAAGGGAATGAACTTTCCGTAGCCCTCTTCGTCCATTTTTTCCAGGGGGATAAACTTAAGTGAGGCACTGTTAATGCAGTATCTTAATCCACCCTTTTCTTTGGACCCATCGGTAAAGACATGCCCTAAATGGCTGTCTCCTACTCGGCTACGAACCTCTGTACGTAACATCCCATGACTACGATCTGTTTTCTCCACTATGACCTCTTTATCAATGGGCCTGGTAAAGCTCGGCCAACCACAACCTGAGTCATATTTATCTGTTGATACAAACAACGGCTCACCAGTTACAATGTCCACATAGATGCCTTTTTGGTGGTTATTCCAAAATTCGTTAGCAAAAGGTGGCTCTGTATGGTCTTTCTGGGTAACATTATATTGTAAAGGAGAAAGTGCCTTCTCAAGGGCATCTTGAGAGGGTTTTTTATATTGGATGTGGTCAACTATCGACTCATTCTGAGGCAAATCAGACAAGTCGATATGGCAATAACCGCCGGGATTTTTCTTCAGATAATCTTGGTGATAATCTTCCGCTAGGTAATAGTTCTTAAGAGGCATAACCTCGGTAACGATCCGCTTCTGGTATTTTTCCTGCTCGCTGGCTACCACCTTTTGTATAATCGCCAAGTCTAGTTCGTCCTTATAATAAATTCCTGTCCGGTATTGGGTTCCAATGTCAGGTCCTTGCCTATCTTTAACAGTAGGATCAATGATCTTAAAGAAGTAAGTTAGTAGTCTTTCCAGACTGATGACATTAGCATCATAGCTTATCTCCACTGTTTCAGCATGACCAGTAAAAGGTATTTCCTCATAAGAAGGGTTCTTGGTTTGGCCATTAGCATAACCCACACTTGTATCCATCACCCCGTTTATCTGGGCAAAATAAGCCTCAACCCCCCAAAAGCAGCCGCCAGCCAACCATATTTTTCGTATTTTGGCCTGATCACTCATCGCCCTTACCTCCCTTGCCAATTTGTTTCCATCTATACTTTGTTTAATATTCCCCTACTCTTGTCTAGAGATAACATCTCTAAATGCCTTTCAAAACTCATTTTCCTGATCTAGTTTGCCTTTTCAAGAGAATCTCAATCGGATATAAGGCAGATACTATAACATGAAACGGTAGGGTATGTACGATATTACAATACATCGTTAAGGAGCTGCAGATTGATGAAAAGCAAAAATAGGCAAAACAGACTAATCTATGAGAAGTCTCCGTACCTTCTTCAACATGCCCATAATCCGGTAAACTGGTATCCTTGGGGTGAAGAAGCCTTTGAAAAGGCAACATCAGAAGATAAACCTATCTTCCTCAGTATTGGCTATAGCACCTGTCACTGGTGCCACGTAATGGAGCGCGAGTCCTTTGAAAACGAAAGTATCGCTAAGGTTCTAAATGAGCACTTCGTGTCTATCAAGGTTGATCGTGAAGAGCGACCTGACATCGACACTATTTATATGTCTGCCTGTCAAGCAATGACCGGGCATGGTGGTTGGCCTCTTACTATTATTATGACTCCAGATAAAAAACCCTTTTTTGCCGGTACATATTTCCCCAATAGGAGTACTCGGAGAATGCCCGGTTTGACAGATATTCTAAATCAAATTTCCGATCTATGGCGGAGTAATAAAGAAGATCTTATACAGTCTGGCGAAGAAATAACAAAAGCAATAAACACTCATGTGTTTTCGCATGACAGCGGAGAAGTTCCAAAGGACGTGCTCCAAAACGCCTTCGCCTACTATGAGTCTAACTTTGACTCTCGCTTCGGCGGGTTCGGTTCAGCGCCTAAGTTCCCCACCCCCCACAACCTGTCTTTTCTCCTGCGATACTGGAAAATATCTGGTAACGCTATCGCCCTTGAAATGGTAGAAAAAACCTTGGATTCTATGTACCGCGGAGGGATCTGGGATCACATCGGCTTTGGCTTTGCACGGTACTCCACCGACAAAAAGTGGCTAGTGCCCCATTTTGAAAAGATGCTGTATGATAACGCTCTTTTGGCTATAGCCTATCTGGAAACTTATCAAGCTACAGGTAACGTAGCGTATGCCGAAACCGCTAAGCAAATCTTTGCTTATGTGCTTAGAGATATGACTAGCCCCGAAGGAGGGTTTTACTCGGCCGAAGATGCGGATTCGGAAGGTGAAGAAGGGAAATTCTATCTGTGGACGCCATCAGAAGTAAAGGACGTTTTAGGTGTAGACTTAGGCAGTAAGTTTTGCCGTGACTTTGACATTACCGCTAGCGGCAATTTTGAAGGACAGAGCATCCCCAATCTAATTGAAACAGGTCCCGTAACAGAGTACGACGAAGCCCGGCAAAAGCTTTTTGATCGTCGTGAAAAGAGAGTGCATCCCTTCAAAGATGACAAAATCCTAACTGCCTGGAACGGCCTGATGATTGCGGCTTTAGCTTATGGCGCAAGGGTATTAGGTGAGCACAGATACACTGAAGCAGCTGAAGAAGCGATTTCTTTTATTATTACCAAACTGTGCCGAGATGACGGACGTCTCCTGGCCAGGTACAGGGACCAGGAGGCAGCATATCTAGCCTATCTCGATGATTACGCCTTCCTGATATGGGGATTAATCGAACTTTACCAGACAACCTTACAGCCTTATTATTTAGGGCTAGCCCTGGATTTGACCAAGGACATGTTGACATACTTCTGGGACGAAACAAGCGGTGGACTTTTTCTATACGGTGATGACGCTGAAAATCTTATTTCCCGACCAAAAGAGATTTATGACGGCGCAACCCCTTCCGGTAATTCTGTCGCCGCAGTCAACCTTATACGCCTAGCCCGATTAACAGGTGATACCGAACTAGAAAACAAGGCGCGGCAACAACTCAATGCCTTCGGTGGCAGCGTAGCCAAATCGCCTCCGGGGCACGCTCACTTTTTAATGGCTGTATGGTTAGACCAAATACCACCTCTCGATATAACCATAGTCGGTAACCAGAAGGCAGAGGACACGCAAAATCTACTTTCTGTTATTAACAATAAGTTTAAACCGCAAATCGGGGTCACTTTGAAACAACTGGAAGTAGAAAGCGATGAACTTGTTAAGTTTGCTCCCTTTGTCCAGGACAGACAGGCCATAGACAACAAAGCCACAGCTTATGTCTGCAAAGACTACTCCTGTTACCCACCTGTGAACGAAAGAGAAAAACTAGAACAACTACTAGCTGATTAGTATTTATTCCCAAGTGCCCGCCACTTAGGAATAAATGCTGTTCTTAGAACTATAATTGGGTAAAAAAATAGCCCGGTCGCTCCGGGCTTCTCAAAGATATATTAAAGAAGGGGGGTATTGGATAGCTTAGGTTTAATATAACATGTTTTTGTTAAGGTAATGTTTCAAGTAAGTTGCTGCTATATTAAAATGCATTACGAATTAACTGCGGTCTAACCATATCCCCCTCTATACTAATTGCCAACACATCAAATCGACAGGGAACACTCTTATCAAAACGCTTCAAAAAGAAGGACGCCACTGTCCTGAGTTTGGCTTGTTTGGCCGGTGTGACGGCATCTTGGGGATGGCCAAAACGACAGCTGCTTCGGGTTTTTACTTCCACGAATACTAGTTCTTTACCCTTTTTAGCAATTATATCAATTTCGCCTAGGCGACAGCGAAAATTGCGTTCTAAAATACGGTATCCTAAACGCTTCAGATAAGTAACAGCAAAATCCTCACCTAGTTGCCCCATTTTTTGCTTATTCCTCTTCAATTCATAGCCTCCTTGGCTAACCGTACTGGCTTAAAACTTACGCGGTGAAGAGGGC
>JBMNSQ010000101.1:0-6245 GCA_050945275.1 bacterium
CAAACACATCCTTAACCCCTATTCGCTCTAGCGGAACAGGGCAATGTTCGCCCAGCACTTCAGCCACAGCACTGCCTAGCCCGCCAATAATATTATGCTCCTCGCAGGTAACTACTGCCCCAGTCCTAGCTGCAGCTGCAGTCACCTGCTCAGCATTTAGTGGTTTAATAGTCGATACATTTAGTACCTCGGCGTCAATTCCTTGGCCAGCCAACAGTTCTGCCGCTGCCAGAGCTTCAGCCACCATAATCCCACAAGCGAAAATAGCTACATCTTGACCTGGCCGTAGAGTAACAATGCGGCCGATGTCAAACTTATACTCTTCGTCAAACAGTACCGGGACGCCAGAGCGCCCGAGTCGGATATAAACCGGCCCCTGATGCTTAGCCGCTGCTCGAACAGCCTGCTTAGTTTCGGGACCATCCGCCGGTACTACCACCGTCATGTTCGGCAAAACCCGCATCAAAGCTATGTCTTCCAATGCCTGATGGGAAGCTCCATCCTCACCCACTGTAATACCGGCATGGGTAGCACATATTTTTACGTTCAACTGAGGATAAACAATTGAGTTTCGTATTTGGTCATAAGCCCGTCCGGTGGCGAAAACGGCAAACGTACTAACAAACGGAATTTTGCCTGCTGTTGCCAGACCAGCAGCCGTTCCCATCAAATTGGACTCGGCGATACCCATATTAAAAAATCGCTCGGGAAATAGCTTGGCAAATCCAGCTGTTTTGGTAGACTTGGATAGATCAGCGTCCAGCACCACTAAGTCTTTTAGTTCCCGCCCCAGTTCGATCAAAGTTTCTCCGTAAGCATCTCTGGTTGCAATTTTTTCTACCATCTTCGGCCCTCCTTAAACCAACTCGGCCAAAGCTTTGTCGGCCTGATCATCGTTCGGCGCCTTACCATGCCAGTCAGCTTCGTTCTCCATGAAGGATATGCCTTTTCCCTTAACAGTGTGGCAAATAATTATACTCGGCCGTCCCTTGGTGGCTTGTGCTTGTTCGGTAGCTTCAACTATTTCCTTAAGTGAATGCCCATCCACTGTATATACTTGCCACCCAAAAGCCTTCCATTTTTCCGGAAACGGTTCCGGGTTCATCACTGCCCGGATAGAACCATCTATCTGCAGCCGGTTATAGTCTAAATAAACGATAAGATTATCTAGTTTGTAATGAGCTGCTGCCATGGCCGCTTCCCAAATTTGTCCTTCCTCACACTCACCATCGCCCACTAAAGCAAACACTCGCCAACTGGCTTTATCCAGTTGCCCGGCCAAGGCCATACCGCAAGCAGCCGACAATCCCTGCCCTAGAGATCCAGTAGACATTTCCACACCAGGCACCCTTTTCATATCTGGATGTCCCTGTAGCGGGCTCCCTAATTGGCGCAAGGTGGTAAGTTCATCTGTAGAGAAAAAACCCCGTTCAGCTAGCGTAGCATATAGTGCCGGTGCAGCATGCCCTTTAGATAACACAAATCGGTCGCGCTCCTTCCACTCAGGCCGGCCAGGATCCAATCGCATCACGTGGAAATACAACGCTGTCAGCGTCTCCACCGCCGACAAAGAGCCTCCCGGGTGCCCTGACTTGGCTGCATGGATCATGTTCACAATATGTTTTCTTATGACCATTGCTTTTTCTGTTAGTCGTTGTTCTATCTTAGGATCAAGTGTCATCACTCTACCTCCTGTTATGTATTGTCATGTCGTGATTTTGGGGACAACACCATCCAGACAAAACGTGGCAGCTGCCAAGCTCGTTTTAGCCGCTTGGGCTGTGTAAGTATACGGTATAACCATTCTAACCCTAACCGCTGCCAAAAAGCAGGGGCCCGCTTCACCTGGCCTGCCAAAACATCCAAACTTCCGCCAACCCCAATAGCTATTTTTACCGGTAACTGGCGACGATGTTTTACCAGCCACAGTTCCTGTTTGGGGGCGCCTAGTGCTACAACTAGGATGTCCGGTCTATGCTCTTGTATTTGACTTATAATATCTTTTTCCTGCTCGGCACTAAAATAACCGTGGTGAGTACCGATTACATATAATCCTGCATGCTGCTTCTTAAGACGCCGAGCTGCTTCATTGGCTACCCCCGGACTGCTTCCTAAAAAATATACCGAGTACCCTTTTTCGGCCGCTAGCTCCATTAATTCCTGCAGTAAGTCTATGCCCGGTACACGTTCCGGCAAGGGACTCTGCAACCACCGGGCAGCCCAAACCACGCCGATGCCATCCGGGACTGTTAAATCGGCTGTAATAAGCGCTTTCTTTAGCTCCGGATTATCTTGAGCCAACGCAATTATTTCAGCATTAGGTGTAAACACTAGCCGCGTCTTATCTTCCTGTAGCCAAATTGCTAATTGCTGTCTAGCCTCTTTGAGAGTAACTTTATCTAGCGGTATTCCCAGCACCTCAGACCTACTCATTGCCGTTCATCTCTCCTTTAAGAAGCGAAACAGCTAACTCAGCATTGCGCCAAGCCAAACAAGCTAGCTTGTCGGCCGCAGCCTTTAACTTGGCTTGCGTCTGCCGGCGCTGTTGCCACAAGGTGGCCATTTGCTCAACAATGTACCTACTATTTAGATCATGAACCAAACCCCCTACCGGTTGGTCCACAATATCGAGAAAACTAGCTACTTTAGGATCGTAGACAATACCCACATGTGGTACTGCCTGTAAAGCTGCAAATACCAGGGCATGAAGCCGAATTCCAAGTACCATATCCATGGCTCCATAAAGAGCCATGGTGGTGGGAACATCGCATTGTGCCCTAATAACTACCACCGGCTCCGACATAAAAGCGCATACTTCTTCCGAGGCCACCACGTCGCCAGGATGTTGTAGCGGCAAAAAAACCACCTGAAAGTTGTATTCCCTGGCAAAAGCGTCTATAGCCGTGGACATTATTTCTTTATAATCCTGCAGCTCACCCCAATGACGTACCGATATTCCCAGCCGGGGCCGGTCAGAGGTAACACCGCCTTGCCTGAGTACTTCTTCGGCTACCTCACGCTTAGCTGGCTTTAAGGTAAACACCGCATCGGCCGTTAGCATCATCGGTGGCCTTTGCACCCCCAGCTGCTTAAGGGTATCCTTAGACCCTGCATCGCGCACTGTGATTAAATCTACCCAATTACCTAACCAACGTACTAGATAGCGATTAAAAGGATGGTTAATCGGACCAACGCCGTTACTGTACAACATAGCCTTTTTCCCTAATAATTTGGCTAAAGCCACCACGCCTAAATAATAGGGAATAGAGCGGTTGCTGGTTATATCCTGAAGTAAGCTACCGCCCCCGCTAATTAACAAATCCGCCTGACTAAGAGCCCGGCCAACAGCCATCAAGTTGCCCCTGGGTACGGCTTTCACCTGGTATGTAGCTGCCGTTTCCCTAGGATTACCCGATAACACCACAATATCTATCGCGGGGACAAGCTGCCTTAGAGCGGCTATTTCAGCCGCCAAAATGGCCTCGTCGCCGGCATTACTAAAACCAAAGTAACCGGAGAGCACCACTTTAGGCATACTCTTTTCCCCTCCTTACGATAAAATGTCTGGCGTGCCATAAAAAAGCACCAATCAGTAACCCTATCCCCAATCCCAGCAGCGATCGTACTAAGGATATCACAAACGGTGTATGCAAATGAACAAATGTGTTCATCATCGATGCTTGTCCCACTGCTCCCAGGGCAATCAGATACGGGCGATAGGACTTTCCACTGCCCCATCCGGCCGCAGCTAACATCAATGCAGGATGACCCACCAAAAACTCTTTTGTCCGCGGGCGAACAAACAGGATCGACTCGAGAAAACTCCGGGCCGATAATTCCCAGGCCGGAATCGGTATCACTGAAGTATTACCACTTCGATTAAACAAAACCCACACTGCCACTCCCAGTAACCCCAGCGCCGCTAGTTCCACCGGAGCAATTTGCTTTTGCCGCCACCAATCACGACCCGTCCACTGCTGCTTGTATAGACAGACCAAAACCAAACCCAGAGTAATCATATACGCCACCTTGATACCGGCAAAAGCATCCAGTTTCAGCAAGAAGGCCGCCTCTCCCAACAATCCTTGGACCACTATGGCTCCCAGCAGAGTATAAGCAGCACACTTCGTGAGGGTAATTATCCCAGTTTTAAGCGACGCCCGTTGCTGTTGTTTTACCTTAGCCTGCTCGGCCCAGATGATAGCTTGTGCCGGAACAGCACCGGCCACCAAAAGAGCCACCCCTTTACGCCACCAGACAGCCGCTCCAACCGGTAACAGCAATGTCACTGTAGCTAAACCCAGCCCCAGCACTAACCGGATCCAAGCCCATAACGGACGGTGGTTGGGCCAGACAACAACAGCCGGCAGTAAACCTATTATAAGTGCTAACAACCACCGATTTGAATACTGGAGCTTAAATGGCTGCGGCGGCCCCAATTCTCCCCCGGCCGCCTTTATGGCGGTCACGATCTGGCTCAAGTGCCGGCGATTAGCTTCCACTAACGTTATATTACCCTGGCTGGGTGGAACCTGCCATAATAAGTGGGGGATCACTAAGCGTACATTACGGTCACGCACGGCCAGCAAATACTCTTGGTAGACAGTATGTACCGGCCGCTCATAGACACGGACTGTATTATAGCCGCTGGCCTTTGCTAATACGTCCGCGCCTTGTGCCGGCCCAAACTCTGGTACCCCGTGGAAAACACCGGTGGCAATTAAGGCTGCTCCAACTCGCTCCCTGCTGCCTACAGCAATAGATCCGGGCATGACCACTTCCGGTCGAACCTGAGCCAAGTGGTTTAAGTCGGCGTCGATCTCGGCTGCTGTTTTTTCGCTATCCACCCACGATAATATCGGTTCATAGCCCAAGGCTCTAACTTGGGCTACGTCGTCTAGGGAAATGCCTATTGCCACAGACGTCAGTTCGTCCCACCGTCCCTGTACAGCCAATACATAGCTACCCTCAGCCGCCAGACCAGAAAAGGGGCGAACTTTGTTTGGTAAACGATAAGACAATCGCTGCACTAACCGATTAAACAGTTCTTTATCGCCGGTTAGAATGTAGGTGTCCTGCAAGCCAAAGTCAGGAGTGTCTATAACTCGCTTAGCAATCAGGCCTTCAGACTGTAACATTTTAGACAGCTGGTATAATTCCCATCCGGTCAAGACCTGTATGCGCCCCACCTGTTTTAGGCGTCTCAGGGTGTCTTCTCTTATGACCAGGTAGCGAATCCCTTCCGGCTGCAGTTCTTGAGCCAACCCTGTAGTGGAGACTCCGGCCGCTTGCGCAATGCCCTGAACTTCGTGCCAATCTAGAGCTAGTCCAACATTGTTGTTATTTGCAATGATAGCGTTATTAGGTATGACAATCATCAGTGCTAATGAGGCCAGCACCAACAACATCACCATCTGACGCCGGTGATCGATGCACAAACGCCCAGCCTCCTCCCTAACTATCTAGTAATTCTAAGTATAATTCAGCCGTCTGCTGGGCCATAGCCGCTCGGGAAAATTGCTCCCGCACCAGTTTCTGCCCCGCTCGGCCCATAGCCTGTGCTTGCTCGGTATTATTAAGTAGCCTAAGCACTGCCTTAGCCAGCGCTGCTGGGTCACCCGGTGGTACTAATAAACCCGTGTGCTCCGGTTGCACCACTTCCGGAATACCACCCACCGATGTCGCTACCACCGGCTTACCGGCAGCCATGGCTTCTAGTAGCACAAGACCCTGGCCCTCATGATGGGAGGTAAGTACCGCAATATCTATGGCAGCTTGCACCGTCGGCATGTCGCGCCTATAGCCCAGCAAGTTAAACTGCGGCGTTAAACCAAGTTCCTGCAGCTGGCCTCTTAAGTCAGCTTCCAGCGGGCCAGCACCCACTAACACAAACATTGTATCGGGCCTGTGCTCACGAATAATCGCTGCGGCGCGCACAAAATCCTGCGGCGCCTTTTCTGCTACCAAGCGGGCCACCATCCCTACCATTGGACGGTTTCCCACTCCCAGTTCCATCCGAACGGCCGCTCCACTGGCACGTTCAAATTCTTCCACCACAATACCGTTACTAATAATGCATATCTGTTTAGGCGGTACACCCTCGTTTATTAAGCTGTCTGTTACTGCCTGAGAGATAGCAACAATCTTGTCGGTAAACAAAGTGCTTATCGTGCGGTTAATATAGCGCCGCCAGGGAGAAATCTTCTCGGCATTACCTAGGCCGTGTCGGGTTAACACTACTTTGG
>JBMNSQ010000102.1:0-6166 GCA_050945275.1 bacterium
GTAGTCTTTCCTACCTTGAGGGCATTTAGGAACACTCTTTTGCTTTAGTTTTTCGAGGGCAGTGGAGTTTTCACCCTCAGGGTACTTCCCCTCTTCAAAATAATACAGTTCCAACGCTGCTTCTATTTGTTTCATGTTAGCTTGACAGGCAGACGCTTTGGCGTCGTCCCAAGCTTTGGCTAAGCGTGGTACAGCTATTCCAGCTAGTAAACCAACGATAAGCACCACTACCATTAGTTCGATCAATGTAAAACCGCCTTGATTCTTAGAGTGTAGCGTTGCCATTCATCTTCTCCTTTGTAGAAAGTATTATCCCAAGTAGTCTACCAAAGTGAAAAGTGGCATCATCAAACCAAGAATAATAAAACCGATTACCAATCCAGTAATAACAATAAGCGAGGGCCCCAACCATTTAATAACCTTATCCAATGTGGAACCTAAGTCTTTATTCAGCATTTCTGCCGCTCGCTGAAACACTTGTGCTAACCGGCCCGTCTCTTCCCCGACACGAACTAAAGGAACTAGCAATTTGGGTATCGATTTTATGGTTCTTAGTTGGTAAGTTAAACTAGTGCCAACTTGGACACCGGTCTTTATTTCCCGAAGATCTGCTGCTAAGCTCCGGTTAAGGGAGGCCTGTTCGGCGATGTCCAAGGCGAGCAGCAAGGGAATACCGCATTCTAAACACAAGCCAATACAGTAACTTATACGAGCCCAATGATATCGGACCAATAAATTCCCTAAAATCGGAAATTGCAGTATAACATAATCGTAGGTACGGCCCCCCAGTGGTGTATGTGTAAGTATCAGGGCTAATAATCCAAAAATAACCATCGCGGTGCTAATGAGAAGCCAGACCCAGGGTTGTCCAACAGTTAACAGAAGTTTCGTCGGTAACGGCCAAGGTGCATTGGAATATGCCAGCAACTGTTCCCATTGGGGCAAAACCAACTTGCTGATACCCAAAATACCTACAAAGGCTAATGCGAGCACAAATAATGGATAAGCGGCCGCATCTACTATCTTGGTTTTAATCTCTAGTTCCTTTTCATACAAGGATCCTATTTGGCTGTAAACTTCTTCAAGTTTTCCGGTCGCCTCGGCTGAGGCTGTCATTTGTATTAATAGTTGGGGAAAAAGAAAACTTTGCTTGGCAAGACTGTCAGCGAATGATTCCCCCAGGGCAACATCGTGCTTCAATTGGATTAGTGATTTACGATACAAGGGATGGTTTGCTTCATCGGCTATTATCTCCATACAAGTTAAAAATGGTAGGCCGGCTCGACTTAACATGCTTAATTGCTGGGCAAACCGACTTAAGAAGCGAAGCTTCATTCTTGAAGTCAAGGTTAGGGCCAGTATCTTATGACTAATTTTTGTTTTGCTACCGTCCGCTTTCAAACTAATAATAAACAGGCCCTGTTGATGTAGTTTATCTGCTGCTGCTGTTTTCGATTGTGCATTTAGTGTTCCATGTACGACGTTTCCACTTTTGGTACAAGCCTCATAGACAAATTTCATTAATTTCCCTACCCTGTTTCACAAACTAGCCTACCGCACGGATTACTTCGGCAATGGTTGTTTGCCCAGCAGCAGCCTTAGCCAGGCCATCAACAAACAGTGGCACCATACCCTCTCTAATAGCTTGGCGCCTTATTTCCTCATCCACGCAACGGTCATATATTAACCGTTGTATTTCGGTAGTTACGGTCAGAGTTTCCGCAATGGGTATGCGTCCTTGGTAACCAGTATAGTGACACAAAAGACAGCCCTGTCCCGCAGTAAACTTGGCATTAACAAGGTCATGTTGCTCAAGTAGCATTTTCTCTTTATTGTCTGGCGAGTATAACTGTCCGCAGCTTGGACAAACGGATCGAACCAGACGCTGAGAAATGACACCATTAATAGCTGATGCTAGCAAAAAAGGCTCTATTCCCATATCTAGAAGACGGGTAATGGCGCTAGCTGCATCTTTAGTATGAAGTGTTGATAGTACTAAGTGTCCCGTTAGAGCGGATCTAATAGCAATCTCTGCCGTTTCTAAATCGCGAATTTCCCCAACCATGATAATATTAGGATCCTGGCGCAGTATGGCTCTAAGACCGTCAGCAAAAGTTAGTCCGGCCTTAGGATTAACTTGGACTTGGTTAATACCTGGGATATGATACTCTACTGGGTCTTCAATCGTAATAATATTCTGCTGAGTATTATTAAGTAATTGTAACACGGCGTAAAGGGTTGTCGTTTTTCCGCAGCCGGTAGGGCCCGTTACTAAAAGCATACCCCCTGATTCCAAAAGAAAATGGTGCAGCCTATTTTGCACCTGCGGCGAAAGCCCTAATGACTCAATATCTGTAACATGAGTGGCTCTATTTAATAAGCGCATTACTAACTTTTCTCCTTTGATGGTGGGTAAGCTAGCTAAACGAACATCGAAATGTTGATTAGACACGTTAATCTCCATTCGCCCATCTTGTGGAGCTAGGCGTTGAGCAATGTCCATACCTGCTGCAACTTTAAGCGACGTTATAACGGCTACAAATGTCTGAGGATCAAAGTTTGCTTGAACATGGATAATGCCATCAATACGGAAACGGACTCTTCCACCATCAGTAGTAGGCTCCAAGTGGATATCACTAGCCCGTTGTTGAATCGCCTGGTCAAAAAGTGAATTTACTATATCAGTCGTTGACAGTTTTGAAGTATCGCCCACGGTTAGCAGCGGGAATGCCATGTGAGCACGGCCGTTGTTATCGGTAGAGCTGGCAATAACATCTAACGGCCCATAATAATAAGCAATCTCGGCGGTCAACTGATCTAGATCCACGACAATAGGACAGATATCATAACCGGTCGCTAGCTTAATCTCATCGACAGCTACAACGTCAGTTAGATCAGACATGCCCAAATAAAGGGTTTGTTCAACAACTTTAATAGGTAACACTTGATGTTTTTTGGCCAAGGCAGCTGGAATAGTACGCACAGCCTCAATTTGAGGTCGAGTAGTTGTTAAGTGGGCTATGTTTTTTACCATGTATGATAACACCTCAACACTAACCTACTATTCGTCATCTTTATAAAAATTCCTTCTAAAACAACTAATCTTTGACATAAATGCTACTAAACACCACTCCCAACCACCATATGTTAATACAAAGAGGCACTGCTACCACATCAAATAGTCGATACCCCTCTGATAATTATCAAGACGACAGAAAGGGCAATTACGGCGGTAGCAGCGCCTTTATCCATTATTTATTCGGTTGTATTAACGTTTTACGCAGGTTTTCATTGTACTTGAAAAACCAATACCTCCTTCACTTATCTATAACCTACTCAAATCTATCTCTGCCCGAATTGTGAGCAAGGGATCCACCAACTGCGAGACTTTAAGATCTACGATGGCTGATGCAAGAATATAGGCATCTTCAAAGGAAAGGTTCTTAACCTGCATAAGATAATGTACAGCATCCCTAGTAGCTATTTGGGTGGCTGTGAACAAATCTACATGAGATCCTATAAACATAATACGGTTATCTCTTTCTAGTATGGGACGTTTTAACCCTGTATTCTTCTTAAGATCTACACGCACCGTAACCACTGCCCGACACTCTACGCCGGTACCACAGACTTCGCCGTCTCCCTGTGCAGCGTGAACATCACCCATATGGAGCAAAGCTCCTTTAACGTTTACCGGTAGGTTTACCCTAGTGCCCGCTCCAATTTCTGCCGTATCCATGTTCCCACCATGATCACCTGGCGCCCCGCAAGGTATGGCTCCGTCCTTGGGCGCGACACCGATTACGCCGACCATTGGTTTTATAGTGAACGAAAAGTTTTCATCCCAAATTACCCTACTATCTTTTACGGGGAGAATCCTAGTGGTGGGGTTCTGCACTTCATCAGGCAAAACTCCAAGGCCCGGTAAGGCTACCATGACCCCCTGCTCGGCCACGTCAATACTTAGTATGTCCACTACCAAGGTGTCTCCTGGCTCAGCTCCCTCTATATACATAGGGCCCGTAGCCGGGTTAACCCGGTCAAAATCAACTGACTCTATCACATCACTCGAAGTGCGTACCTGATTGTCAAAGCAATCCTCTGTCTCAATTACCAAAATATCACCGGGTTTGGCTGTGGCTATGGGATCCGCCTCCGAGCCAATAGCAAATACCTTTGTATCCCGCGAAACATGGATGATCTCACTTTTAGGTGCCGCCAATGCTGTTCCCACCAATACCAAAATAAGGGCCAGGACTAATAGTGCTACTGTCGAAGCAATCCCAACCTTTTTCCTCAAGTTAATCTCTCCTTAATAGTTATATTATTCTATCATATTCTACACTCCCCTATTTAATCCTTTTTATCTACTTACATATTTTCTGCAAGTTAGATTAGTTTTAATTAAGATGCGCCTTTTGCCTAAGTTTAGCTCGGCCTAAAGCATCGGTAACTAAGATTGCATCTACTACCATAGCAGCATTAACAGAAAAAGGCTCATTGTGGATAGTTTCACCTGGAGCCGTAGCCGTTTGAGCCACTTTCATAAGATCATTATGACTAGGGTTTTCAATCCCTAACTCCTGTAAGGTAGTAGGTAGGCCTATACTCCTGCAAAACGTAAGCACTTCATCTACTTGATCCATAGGTTGCCCTTCCAATACAAGCTGAACTAAAGTAGAGAAGGCTACCTTCTCACCATGAAAATACTGGTACGTTGCTTCCATGGCCGTAAAGCCGTTATGAACAGCATGGGCCGCTGCCAGTCCCCCACTTTCAAAACCTAGACCAGAAAGCAGAGTGTTAGCTTCCACTACCTTTTCCAAAGCAGAAGTAACTGCCCCCACCTCGGCGGACAATTTAGCAGTATAGCCGTATTCTATTAACGTTTCATAGCAGAGATCTGCTAGCGCCAAAGCAGCTTCAGTAGTAGTGCCACCAGCTAGAGCACTCTTGTCACTAGTAAAAGCAGCTTCAGCTTCAAACTTGGTAGCTAGAGCGTCACCCATCCCCGCTACCAGGAAGCGCGCCGGTGATTGAGCAACTAGACAAGTATCCATCAAGACCAAGTCCGGATTTTGAGGCAAAACTAAGTACTCCT
Organism: bacterium; assembly: GCA_050945275.1. Classification (GTDB taxonomy): domain Bacteria; phylum Bacillota; class DTU030; order DUMP01; family DUMP01; genus JAAYWY01. The sequence continues at coordinate 5,102 of JBMNSQ010000102.1, forward strand.
CAAAAGCACCATCTGGTGTATATATTACGGAAAGGGCACTACATGGAGCATCGCTGGCTGCTATAGAGGGGATGATTGCCACAGGTATCTTCAAGTAATAGGCCACCGCTTTAGCTGCATCCAACGTTTTTCCACCGCCAAAACCAATTATTACATCAGCACCTGCCGCTTCGGCCATATCTTGTATGCGTTTAATTTCCACCTTACTGCATTCCCCACCAAAACTTTCAGCTGTTACCGACAGATCACCCAAGCCTTGCTTAAGTGTTTCACCGGCAGCTTTCCAGGCTGTCTTGGAGGTTAGAACAAAGACGTTTTTCCCTATGGGTCTTACGAATTTCTCCGCTTCTTGTAAAGCCCCAGCACCTTGAACATATTTACCAGGAGAGATAAAGGCTGTTACCATGATGCTTACTCCTTTCTTTGCCGCTGTCAAATGCTCGAGTATTACGCTCTCTAGCATAGCACCCTCATTATCTCACTTTTCCCTGAGGTCTATGCAACTGGTCGCCCCTTTCCACCAGGTTCCAGTTATCCCCAACTGTCTAGTCCTTTATCTAATTGATACACACAAGTAGCCGTCAGGCCACACAGCTTGACGGCTACTACTATATGTGCGCCTGGCATAGGCGATAGTTTGGCGGTGAAAGTCTTCTATGGGCTGGGCAGTGGCAACCATTAGCCAAAGGTAAGGGTGTCCGTAGCAAGGCGGAATCCGAAGGAAGCCAGCGACAAAGTCCGGTCCGATGATCAAGAACTGTATATCAAGGCTGAACTGGGGAGGAAGAGTTTGTATAAAAAACAAAGTCCAACACTGCCTGAACCCCAGGCAGTAGATGCAGCGGTTATATGGAATGAAAGCTATCGCTCTTACAGGGTAGGTCTCAAGGACGTGAGAAGATAATTTCGACTCACGGTTGAAACAAGATTTGCCATGAGAAATCAGCAGATAGCATAATAGTAGTAGATATGGATTTATGCTAAGGTCACTCGGAATCCATAAGCAGAAAACATGGGAGTATGAAAACACAAGAAAAGGCTACTGGAGAATCTCCAATAGCCCCA
>JBMNSQ010000103.1:0-6149 GCA_050945275.1 bacterium
TGGGGCAGCTACAGGGTCGCCGCAGTTTACGCCTAGTAGTGACTGATCTGGCCGGTAACAGTGGTGAGCGCACTCAGATGTATGATTTTTAGGGTTGAAAGAGGAATTGGTCTTTAAGCCGCGAATCTATCTAAATGTGTGTAAAGCAAAGCGAAAAACAAGTAGAACGGAGAGAGAAACAGAATAAATAGAGATTCAGAGGGTGGAAACAAGGGGGGGCAATATGTATACACTCCTTGTAGTGGAGGATCAAAAAGATTTACGCTTGTTGCTACAAGAAGTTTTCCACCAAGATGGGTTATCCGTTGTTATGGCTGCTACCGGGATCGAGGCCCTTGAACAGCTTCGTTTAGTCCGACCAGATTTAATGCTACTCGATCTTAAATTGCCGGGGTTGAATGGATGCACAGTTCTAAAAGAGGCTCGCCGGATGTATCCGTTGTTACCGGTTATAATCATGACAGCCGGTTACGATGAGGAACATGATTCGGATTTGCACAGATGTCCCGGGGTGGTAGAGGTGTTATCTAAGCCGTTTGATCTGTTTAGAGCAAGGCGTTTGGTGATGAGCCGATTATGCTTTACCATGAGTAAAGAAGTGTGACCACCGAAGTATATTTGTGTTGTTGCTCGGGTAGTACTTGCTGTGAGCGCAATGGCGAGCTGATTATCTCGAGCTTAGGTTCAAAAGCAAAAGCGGAGCCGTAATGTTGTCAACGCAGTCGCCGGTGTTCCGGCGGCTCTTTTTTGAGAAAGCGATGGAAGGCAGGGAGAATTAGTGCTGGAGATTAGATTAGCATTAGGAGCCGGAGTTGTAGCCGGATACTTTAATCTCTTCAAGAGTGCCGGCAGGTTCATAGCCGGTCCGGTAAGTACGGCCGGTGTTTTATTGCTGTTATTTTTTATGGGCGTTAAAATTGGGGCCGACAGCGAGATCATGAGAAACCTAGGTATTATGGGTCTGGAAGCGCTTGCCTATGCGGTGGCTGCTATCGCCGGCAGTTTGCTGATGGTGTGGGCATGGCAACGCCTAATGCCAACGAAGAAGACTGGTCGGCAAGAAAGCGAGGAAGTACAATGATTCACCTTGTGGGGGCACTTATATTAGGTATTGGCGCTGGCTACGGCGGCTTAGTGCCGGAAAATGTCTTGGCTAAGATTGATGTTCTTATTATTTGGACGTTAGCGCTTCTGTTATTCGCTGTGGGCGTGGGGCTGGGCCGGGATCGCGAAGGCATTAGAGCCCTTCTTAATTTGGGGCCTCAGATATTGCTGTTGCCGATATCGGTGGCTATCGGAAGTATAGCGGCAGCCGGTATTGTGGGGCTGATTTTTGGTCAGACCTGGAATGAAGGCGCGGCGATTGGTGCTGGTTTTGGCTGGTACAGCTTATCGGGCATTATGATAACTAATCTTCATTCGGCTCGTCTAGGCACCTTGGCTTTTTTGAGTAACGTGATGCGTGAGACGGTGGGTATCATAATCCTGCCCGGTGTGAATCGCTATTTAGGCGATATGGCTACTGTAGCTCCGGGTGGGGCCACCGCCATGGATGTAAGCCTGCCGGTTATCATAGAAGTAGCCGGGGAAGAAATGGGCCTAGTGGCGTTTGCTAGCGGCTTTATTCTTACGTTACTTGTACCGGTGCTAGTGCCACTGCTGTTAAGTTAAAATAAGGGAACCTAGGATATTAACATTAACGAAGGGGGCTGAAATCATGAGTCTGGTAACCTTAACGGATGTGTTGGCAAGGGCTAGGGAGGGGAAGTATGCTGTAGGAGCGTTCAACGCTAATAACCTGGAGATTGTCCAAGCTATTTTGGCGGCGGCAGAGGGTCAAAACAGTCCGGTGATTGTGCAGGCTAGTCAAGGGGCGCTAAAATATGCCGGGCTAGAGCAGATCACAGCCATGGTTAAGACAGCGGCGGCAGCAGCCAGTGTACCGGTAGTGCTTCATTTAGATCACGGTACTGATTTTGATCAAGTTATGCGCTGCATTCATGCTGGTTTTTCTTCTGTTATGATCGATGCGTCACAGTATCCTCTTGATGAAAACATTAAGCGTGTGCAGGCAGTGGTTAAGGTAGCTCGGGCAGTAGGGGTATCGGTAGAAGCGGAGCTAGGGCGTATTAGCGGTACCGAAGAGCAGGTTAGTGTGAGTGAGCAGGAAGCATCTTTTACCGATCCTGGCGAAGCAGCTCGTTTTGTTGAGGAAACAGGTGTCGATGCATTGGCCGTTTCCATCGGAACCGCTCATGGCCTGTACCAAGGGGAACCGAAACTGGATTTGGAACGATTATCTAAGATCAAAGCTCTGACTGATGTGCCGATTGTGCTTCATGGTGCATCCGGTATAACAGCGGAGGCTATCCGGGCAGCAGTGGAGCGCGGAGTATGTAAGATTAACATTGATACTGATCTTAGACAAACCTTTACTAACCGTATGCGGGAGATAATGACTGAGAAACCGCAGGAAATTGACCCGCGGAAAATTTTGGGACCGGCGCGGGAAGCTTTGCAACAAGCAGTGGAGAGTAAGATGATGTTATTCGGTTCTAGCGGACAAGCCTAATTAGCTGGACAAAATCGAGACATAACTTTAGACTAGGGGTAGGGGCTAAGAGGGGACAAGCTGTTTTAAGGTTGATTTAGATAGTAGCCCGGTTTAATAAGTTAACATGCAAAGAGGGGAAATATCGTGGCACTGGATCGTGAGCTGGCGTTAGAACTGGTACGAGTGACCGAAGCAGCGGCTATCGCCTGTGGGCGCTGGATGGGTCGGGGCGATAAAGAAGCTGCCGATGGGGCGGCTGTTAAAGCTATGCGGACGGTATTTGACTTAATTAACATCGACGGGACTGTCGTTATCGGTGAAGGGGAAATTGATGAAGCACCGATGCTCTATATCGGTGAGCGCCTAGGTAATGGGCATCCGCCCAAGGTAGATGTGGCGGTGGATCCTCTGGAAGGCACCAATATTTTGGCTAAGGGGCTGCCTAATGCTATTGCGGTGGTGGCGGTGGCTGAAGAAGGCTGTCTCCTTCATGCACCAGATACCTACATGGAAAAGATTGCTGTAGGACGTTGGGCTAAGGGAAAGATCGACCTCGACGCTCCGGTGATCGATAACTTAAAAGCGGTGGCTCACGGCACAGGCAAGGATGTACGGGATTTAATTGTAGTGGCGCTGGATAGGCCGCGCAATGCCGAACTTATTCATCAAATAAAAAAAGCCGGGGCCCGACTAAGACTTATTTCTGACGGGGATGTGGCACCAGCCATTGCTACTGGCATTGCCGAGGAAGGGCCGGATATTGTGTGGGGCATTGGTGGGGCACCGGAGGGAGTGCTATCAGCGGCGGCCTTAAAATGTCTCGATGGTGAAATGCAAGCCCGGCTTAAACCAAGGAGTCCGGAAGAAATAGAACGTTGTCACCGCATGGGCAATAGCGATCCCACAAGGCTCCTTACGATGGACGATTTGGCTTGTGGGGAAGAAGTGATGTGTGCCGTTACCGGTATTACCGATGGAGACTTATTAAAAGGGGTTAGATATAAAGGTGATGAAGTGCGCACCAATTCTTTGGTAATGCGCTCAACAACCGGTACCGTTCGTTTTATTGATGCTGTTCATAATTTGACACGTAAACCTTATAAAATACAAAAAGATCTTTAGTCACCTCTGTAAACGTTTTGAAATAATTCATTGACAGTAATTGGGGCTAATGTTATAATGTCACTGGATGGTAGTCTCAACCAGTGTTAAGAACAAATCCTCCTCGGTGTGTGTCCTGTTCGAGAGGGTCCAGCGTCATGCTGGCCCTTTTTTTTATCTCCCCAATGTAAGATATTACCAGAATAGGGTTCTCATCTCAGTTGCAGACTAAGAGACAACCTAAATACTGAGGTGAGGATGTTGGAAAATAGGCTAAAGTATTCCTGGTGTGCTATTGTAGCAGCAGCTTTGGTAGCAATTGTGGCTTTTGCGCCACCTTTGCCGGCGGCGGCTAATGTAATTGTTTACACTATAAAGCCGGGAGATACGTTGTCGGCTATTGCTAAACAACACGGCAGCACAGTCACGACCTTAGCCGCGTATAATAACCTGGCTAATCCTAATCAAATTGTTGCCGGTCAAAAATTGCAGATCCCTGTAGATAATAGTGCCTCCTATACGATAAAAAAAGGAGACACATTGTGGGATATTTCTTTAAGGCAAGGCATTAGTCTGGCCGCTTTAAAAGCGGCCAACCCGGGTCTAAATCCCCAGCGGTTGGCTGTGGGAAGCAGTATCAGGTTGCCAGTATCCGATCGTACAGTGGTGGTTTCCCGGGGCCAGGGAGCAGGTATAGCATTGGCTTGGCCGGTGAATGGGCAAATTTCGTCAACGTTTGGTTGGCGTCAAGGACGGATGCATCAAGGATTAGACATTGCTGCCTCCTCAGGCCAGGTGATTGGGGCAGCAGCCCCAGGGCAAGTGGTTACTACCGGTTGGTACGGTGGCTATGGGCAACGGGTTATTATTGACCATGGTCGCGGTATAAGGACACTTTATGCCCACTGTTCGTCCATCCTGGTAAAACCGGGTGATACAGTGCGGACTGGGCAGGCTATTGCCCGCGTGGGTACAACAGGTAACTCCACCGGGCCGCACCTGCATTTGGAAGTGCATGTAGGGGGCCGTCCCTACGATCCGCTCCAATTTTTACGGTAGGTTTTGTGGCGGTTGTCACTTGTTCTTCTCGCTCTTTAACCCATCCAGGGAATCACCGTTGGATGGGTTTTTTCAATTAGGTTAGATTTGGCTGGACGCTGTCTACAGATGGCTTATAATAAAGACAGTGAAGTTGAGAAGGAAATAGTAGGTGGTAGAAAAATGGAAATGGAATTTAGTTTGGCTTGTGTTGGTAGTGAAGGCCACTTATATGAATATCCGGACCTTATACCGGTGGGAAAAACAGGAGACATAATTAAACCTTTGACCAAGCAAGATTTAATCCCTCTACCGGCAGGCTCCAGTTTGGCGATGTTACCGGGTCGAGCGGCGCTTGGTGCGGACCGGCAGGGCCGACTACGCCAAGCAAGCTATCTCCCTCATGTAAAGGGGCCACTTTTTTCTGTGTCGGCGCTCCTTCCTATGGGTTATGCTCGTACCTATTTACCGGCGGCAAAAGCTAGGCTGGATGCCCAGCCACTACCACTGTTTGGATATACAGCCGTTGGTTTTCTAGGCGGTCAGCTTTATGCTGCTGCCATAAGAGTGGAACCGGATAACACTACGTGGGATCCTAAAAGGTACAACACGTCTGACCTTAAAGGACGAGTCTTAACCAGATGCCAGCAGTATCCTAAAAACCGAATACTGCATCATCTCGCCCGGTGTGCTCTTGAATACGGCTGTTTTACCGCCCAGAATCTATTCTATCGCCGTTGGGAGGGTGGGATACCGGTGTCTCCAGCCTGCAATGCTCGCTGCCTTGGCTGTATTTCAAAACAGATTAGCGAATGCTGCCCTTCGCCGCAAGAGCGGATCAATTTTATTCCGTCGGTACAGGAAGTGGTGGATATTGCTGTGCCCCATCTTAATGAGGCCGAGGACAGCATAATTAGCTTTGGTCAGGGCTGTGAAGGGGAACCGACGTTAATGGCCGATCTGTTAGTCCAGGCTATAGGCGGTATAAGGAAGAGGACTAACCGGGGGATTATTAATATTAACACTAATGGTAGCCGGCCGAACGTTATTCAGGCGCTGGCTCACTTAGGGTTAAACAGCATCCGAGTGAGCTTGATTAGTCCACAGCCTAAGATTTTTAATGCTTATGTACGTCCTCGCGCTTATACTTTGGACAAGGTCAAAGAAACTATCCGCATTGCCGTTAAGGAGGGGCTTACCGTGTCACTGAATTATTTAATCTTCCCCGGTGTAAGCGATAGGGAAGAAGAAGTAGACACTATGGTAGAGTTTTTGCGGAGTTGTCCGGTGCATTTAGTGCAGCTTAGGAATCTAAACATTGACCCTGATGTTTATCTTAAAATCATTCCCCGGCGGCGCGGGCGCCTCCTTGGGATTCGCGGTCTGTGTGAGCGTCTCCAGGCTGAATTTCCTGATATGCTTCTTGGGAGCTTTACCCACAGTCAGTAAGTTGGTC
>JBMNSQ010000104.1:0-6093 GCA_050945275.1 bacterium
CCTTACAGCGATACCCACAAAGTTTCGGCTTGGGCGTTGCCCTCGGTCAGCCTGGCCCACGGCTTGGGCCTTATGCAGGGATCAGAAGGCACCTTTGAACCTAAGTCCAATGCCACTAGAGCCCAGGTGGCTACAGTGGTGCTACGGGCCATGGAACGGATGGGACTTATCAGTGCAAACACCTCTTTAAAAGGGGTTGTGGGTATAAGTGAGATTGAAGGTAGACATTTTGAATTGAGTGAGGGCAAGAACACTTACGTGCTCGTCCCTAAGGGGGAAGCAATAGCGGCACAGCTTGAAGCCTTTGTTGGTAAAGAAACAGAAGTGACTGGAGAGTTGCAACAAGGCGTAAGTAGCTATATGCGCGGACCTGTGCTCGAGGTATTTTGGGTTGATGGAAAAGCTAAGCTCCCCGGTGGCTGAAGCAAGTAAACGGGCCCAGGTTGGGCTTAGTTGCTTCGGAACGATGGATATTTTCCTGTTTCGATGAAACCGATATCAGTCTAACCGTTCTAAAGGGTGAAGACAATAATTTTGTCTTCACCCTTGTTGCCGATATCCCGGTAGTTGTTCGGGCTTTGTCTTTATAAAGTAGGTAGCATTTTGTTCACCAAGTCTTCCTGATGCACCACTAAGGTGATAGTAGGGGCAATCCTGCGTGTACGTCCGCTAGATTTGCCTGTTGGTTTTAGTAATAAAAGCAGGATAACGCTGGTCTAGTGCGGAATGATACGAAAAAGGTAGGATAGCACAAGCTGGGAGCGATGATTATGGCAACGTGTACCAAGATCCTCGTGGTAGAAGACGAAGAGCGGATGAGGGATCTGCTTCGGTTATACTTGGAGCGGGAACAATACCAGGTGGTGGAGGCGGCCGACGGGCAAACGGCGCTGGACAAGTTTGCCCAGGAGGAGTTCGCGTTGGTGCTGCTGGATGTGATGTTGCCAGAGATGGATGGTTGGACTGTGTGCCAGCGGATGCGGCAAAGGTCGGATGTTCCTATTATTATGCTAACAGCTCGTGGGGAAGAGATTGATCGGGTGACGGGATTTGAGCTGGGAGTAGACGACTACGTAGTGAAACCGTTTAGCCCCCGGGAGCTAGTCATGCGTATTAAGGCCCTGCTCCGCCGTACTTGCGCCGAAGTCGCGGCACTGGAGGAGAAGCTGGAGTTTCCCGGACTTAGTATCGATCGCCCGGCCCGGCGGGTGGAATCCGGTGGCACTGTAGTGGCGCTTACGCCTAAAGAATATGATTTGCTCTACTTTTTAGCGTCCCAGGAAGGAAGAGTGTTTACTAGGGAGCAACTGCTGGAGCGAGTTTGGGGCTATGATTTCTACGGCGATTTGCGCACTGTGGATACTCATATTAAAAATTTGCGCGAGAAACTCAAGAGAGCCGGTCAGGGAGCCCAGTACATAGTGACAGTGTGGGGTGTGGGTTACAAGTTTGAGGTGAAGTAGCGTGAAGAGCATTGTCGGACGCTTGTGGTTGACTTTAGTGGTAACGGTGGCTGCAATTTTGGTATTGCTGGGCTTGTTTCTATCTCAGCTGTTTGACAATTTTTACTTTAATCTCCAGGCCGATAACCTTATCGCTCAGGGGAAAAACTTGGGGAAGCTGGTGCTGGCTTCTTCCAGCAATATAGATCTTTTGCGCGAACTGTCTCTGGTGGAGGATTTTCTAAATGCCAATGTAGTTATCATGGACAAAAGTGGTCTTATTCATAGCGTTAGTCCGGGAATGCAACGGCACCGGCGGTTTCGCAGTGGGGGCCAAGCGTTAACACCGCCGCAAGCCGCGGCAGTGCTATCGGGAAAAACACTGGTTATCAAAGGTTATCAGGCTGGGCTCGATACCACCATGTTAACGGTGGCTGTACCTATTAAGGCTGGCAATAAAGTAATGGGGGCTGTGTATCTGTACACACCACTGGCTCCTATTACCCGCACCATTGCTTCTGTGCGCCAGCTTATTTTATATGGTATTCTAGCTACCATGGCTGTAGCTACGGTACTGGCTTTCTTTCTTTCCCGGCGCCTGTCTCGTCCCCTGATTAAAATGGAGCGGGCGGCTCAAACTATGGCTGGTGGCGATTTTTCGCCGCGAATTGAGGTACAGAGTCAGGACGAAGTGGGCCGTCTCGGCTTGGCGTTAAACCATCTAGCCGCTGAACTGGCCCGTACTTTGGCTGCTTTAGGAGCACAGCGGGATCAGCTAGCCGAGATTCTAACTGGTATGACCGACGGGGTAATCACGTTTTCGGCTGAGGGAGAGCTACTACTTCATAATCCACCGGCAGCTGAATATTTGGCCGGGGTGGCTAATTTGGCCAGAGGGCAGCGTCTGGGAGAAGACTTATTCCTTCCCGAGCTAGAAGAACCGGTTCGGCAAGTGATAGCTACTGGCCTAGCCCAAGGTACGGAGTTTAAGCTGCAGGAACGGGTGTTAGTTGCTCGCTTAGCTCCTCTGAAGGAAGAAGATACTGTCCGAGCAGTGGTATGCGTACTTTTGGATATGACCCGGGAACGACGGCTGGAGGACATGCGCCGCGAATTCGTAGCCAATGTATCGCACGAGTTGCGGACACCGCTTACCTACCTCCAAGGCTATGCTGAGGCTATTGTGGATGGCTTAGCCGCCAGCCGCGAGGAAGAGGAGAAATATATTAGGATAATTTTAGATGAGACGCTGCGTCTAAGGCGTCTCGTGAACGATTTATTGGACCTAGCCCGGATTGAAGCCGGCCAGCTAGTTCTGGAGAAAGAAGCAGTCGAGATACAGGGACTAATCCGAGAAGTGCGAGAAAAGCTATTACCGCTGGCGACAAAAAAAAGAGTGCAGCTAGTTGCGGTTTGTGGAGAAGAATTGCCGCTAGTATGGGGCAATCCAGATCGGCTACAGCAAATACTAATCAATTTGGTTAACAATGCTTTACGTTACACTGAGGCTGGAGGAAGTATTACTGTGGATGCTCAGTTAGAAGGGGAAGATAAAGTGACGGTAAGTGTGCACGACACCGGCACCGGCATTGCCCCTTCGGACGTGCCCTATATTTTTGAACGATTTTACAAAAAAGAAAAGGCTCGCACCCGTTCCAGCGCTGGTACTGGTATTGGTCTCGCTATTGTTAAGGGTTTGGTAGAAGCTCACGGAGGTGAGATCACTGTCGCCAGCGAGCTTGGGCAGGGTACTCGTTTCACCTTTACTTTACCATTGGCTCCGGCGCCAAGAGAAAGAACCATCGACTAGTCTAATGAAGTTTGGCCAAAATGACTATTTGCTTCACATAGCCTTGAGAAGGAATACTTAAGAAGGAATAATAGTACTGGGGGCGAATATAAAGTACTAGGTTATGAAAACCTAAGGCAACTATGTAGCTTGAAGGCTGCTCAAAAGAGGTAAGTTTATGTTAATAGTAGTAATCGATGGACTAGGTGGCGGCATTGGCAGTCAGCTCGTAAGCCAGCTAAAGGGATTATTACCTTCGGGAACTGAAGTTCTCGCCCTTGGTACGAACTCAGTTGCGACTGAAGCCATGGTGAAGGCCGGGGCCAACCGCGGAGCTACCGGCGAAAATGCTATTAGGGTTATGGCCAGACAAGCGGATGTTATCTTAGGGCCCCTTGGGATTATTATTCCAGATGCTATGATGGGGGAAATTACAGCTGTTATAGCCGAAGCCGTGGTGGATAGCCGGGCCAAGAAACTACTTTTGCCGGTAATTCAACCCCATGTCGAGCTGGTAGGGATTACATCCCAACCGCTGGGGGGGCTTATCCGAGCAGCGGTTAAAAGGTTAATGGAAATTAGCAGCGAGAAATAAGAAAGATCAGCGGGACCATGAAGGCCCGAACCGATTTGAAAGTCGGTTCGGGCCTGCTTATTTAAAGGAGGATGCGTTTATGAAAACAAAGTCGTTAGTTATAGCAGCACTAATGGTGGCGCTGGCAGTAACATTGCCCTTAACGTCACACATAACCAAGGTTGGCGGACCTGTTATATTACCAATGCATATTCCCATCTTTTTGGCTGGGCTGCTACTGGAACCGGGGTGGGCAGTAGCAGTGGCAATAGTGTCGCCGATAATTAGTTTTCTTCTCACTGGCATGCCCCCCATGTCTCCGCCTATGCTACCGCTGATGGTGGTTGAGCTTATTACTTATGCTCTGACCTTGTCGCTGCTTACCCGCCTAGGCCGGCACAGTATTTGGATTACTTTGTTGGTGTCCATGTTTGCCGGAAGAATTGCTCTGGGCCTGGCAGCGGCTGTTATTGGTCCTTTGTTTAACTTTTATGTCAATCCATTAGTTTATGTTTATGGCGCGGTGCTCAAGGGTTTACCGGGCATAGCCTTGCAACTTATTATTATTCCGGCCGTAAGCCGAGTGTCAGCCTTTGTAAAAACAATACCTCAGCAGCAGTGAAGCAGGTGTCTGCAGTATACTGCATGCAGCAAAATGCAGACGCTGCAATCGTCTTCAGGTAAGTGCGAGTTGTCTGAAGTGTGTACGCACTAGGAGCCGGGCGACCGCTGAGGGTCGCTCTTACACCAGACCTTCAATAAAGCGACGCAACGGGACAGCCTGTATCCGAGGGGATGGTCTTTGTGCTCGCCTGCTGTCTGTCAGCGTCCCCGGGGTTGGCACGGAAATTGCATAGTTTATTAAGTGAAGAAGTATCCCATCTACATCTAAAGGAAGGGGTAATCTATCGAATTTAGGTTTCTAAGATGACAACTTATTTAGAGTTTAACTTAGATGAAAGGGGAGGTTGCTTAATGCGGGATGTTCTGCAGAATATGGCCCAGTATGACCACGAACAGATTTTGTTCGGGTACGACAAAGTTTCTGGACTAAAATGTATCATCGCTATTCACGATACAACACTGGGACCGGCCCTGGGCGGACTTAGAATTTGGCCGTACAAGAGCGAAGACGAAGCCTTGTTTGACGTGTTACGCTTATCTGTGGGCATGACTTATAAGAATGCGGCCATGGGATTAGACTTTGGTGGGGCTAAGGGCGTAATGATCCACGATCCGAATACTGAAAAACCGGAAGAGCTAATGCGGGCTTTCGGCCGCATGGTTAACAGCCTGGGAGGACGTTATTATACCGCCGAAGATGTGGGCACCACGCTAGATGACTTAGTTTATGTTCGTAAAGAAACTCCGTTTGTAGCAGGCCTTCCAGGAACCTCCGGCAATCCGTCACCGGTTACCGGTTGGGGTGTCTATAATGCCATGAAGGCTACTGCCAAACGTATTTGGGATAGCGATTGTCTCAAGGATAAGAAAGTGGCTGTTCAAGGTTGCGGTAACGTTGGTCTTAGCCTGATCGAACACCTTCTCGAAGAAGGGGCCATTGTCTACGCCACCGATATGTTTGAGAATAAAGTAGAGCAAGCCAAAGCGCTTGGCGCTACCCCAGTGGAGATGGACAAGATTTATGATGTCGACGCCGATATCTTTGCCCCGTGCGCCTTAGGCGGTATCTTGAATGACGATACTATTCCCCGGTTGAAGGTCAAGGGCATTTGCGGTTCGGCTAACAACCAACTATTGGAGCCGCGTCATGGTGAAGCTGTAGCTGACCGTGGCATCCTATATTCGCCCGACTTTATTGTTAACGGCGGCGGTGTGATCAACTGTGCCGAAGAGTTTGCTCCTGGTGGTTATAATAAGGAGCAGGCTCTAAAGAGAGCTGCTGGTATTTACGATATTTTACTTAAGATTTATGCTTTGGCTGATGAGAAAGAGATTTTACCATACGAAGCAGCCAACTTTTACGCCGAAGAACGGATTAGAAAAGCTCTGGAGCAAAAGAGGATGTATTTCCGTAAGTAACCAGCTTTCTAAGTTATAAGTTTTTGGGCTCTGCTAGCTTTGGGCTTAGCTGGTGGGGCCCGTTTTTATTGCAAAAAGCGGGGTCCGGCTCCGTGGCCGCGTCTCATTTTGCCGTTGTAAAAACCGTAACCGGGACATTGATAGTTGTTTTCTTTCATCCAGTTATGGTGCTCGTCGGCTCGTTCTTTGATTATGTTACCTTGTTCGGGAGTAATCTGGCCCATGCTAACCCTAACATCAATGAT
>JBMNSQ010000105.1:0-5886 GCA_050945275.1 bacterium
ACATGAAACAAATAGAAGCAGCGTTGGAACTGTATTATTTTGAAGAGGGGAAGTACCCTGAGGGTGAAAACTCCACTGCCCTCGAAAAACTAAAGCAAAAGAGTGTTCCTAAATGCCCTCAAGGTAAGAAAGACTACACATACTCACAGAAAAATTCAGGTACAAAATATAGCCTTGAGTGTTCTAACCATCACTTCATTGTCACCGAAGAATCGGAAGATTTTAACCCTAGTTCCTCTGAAAAATAATGATTCCTAACAGAGGTAAAACGTTGAAAAGGGCTATGGGTGGCGACAAATTAGCAGCCCCACCCAAACAGCACAATCATGGAATCCCTTCTCTATCCGTATTATCCAGGTGGCAACAGCTTATTGTGATCATAGTAGGCTGTGTCTATGGTTGGATGGCAGTACTTACGATCCACGGCAAGGTTACTCTGTGCCGTCATCTGATAATGGGCTTCATTATAATTCTAGCGGCAGCGATAGACCTGGGTACTTATGTTCTGCCCGATATTCTCACTCTAGGAGGTGCTCTTATAGCTCTGATATCTTCTGGCAAGAGTTTTTCGGCGGCTTTCCTAGGGAGTTTAATTGGCCTGGGCGTTATGTTTTGCATTACTATCCTAAGTAGCGGTGGTATGGGTGGAGGAGACGTAAAACTGGGGCTAACTATAGGAGCTTTTGTGGGCTGGCCTTCGATAATATCGGCCTTAGCTATTTCTTTTTTGCTGGGTGGAGCTTGGGGTTCGATACTAATACTTGCGAAGAAAAGAAAGAAGACCGACTATATTCCCTTTGGACCGTTCTTGGCACTAGGAACACTAATTGCTAGCTTGTGGGGACAGGAGTTAATAAAATGGTATCTAACCGCCATTTGGGGATGGATGTAAAGAGCAAGTCAGCAGGCTTTACTTTAATCGAACTTCTGGTAGTGGTGGCCATAATCGTCCTTGTTACCTCTGTGGGTTTGTCCCAAGGTGCTAAACACATTGATTCCATACGTTTAGAGCAAGGAGCTAGAGAATTAGCAGCTACCCTCCGCTTGCTACAAAACAGGGCTATTGTAGAAGAGAGATCTTTTTTAATAAGGATGGTTGGGTCTAACTACAAATGGGGATATTTAATCCGGAAAATAAGAGAAGATGGCTTTTTTGATGATGAACAGACCTATAAGTCATTGCCACCTGGAATTAAGGTAGAGTATTTTTCAGGAACAACGAAAGAACTGTACCTACATTCAACAGGTGCCCCCTCACGCGGTGCGACCATTCGGCTAGCTAACATGAGAGGCCAAGCCATGACCCTTACCATCGTTCCAGCCACCGGACGTGTACAAATAAAAGGAGAAGCGACACCGTGACTATAAGAAAACAAAGTAACCGAGGTAGTATATTAATCGACGTGCTGCTTGCAGCAGTTTTAGTGGCTCTTATCGTAACACCGGTAGTCTCGCTTCTGGTTACCAGTCATAAAACCACAACTGAAGTTGAGCAAAGACTGGAGGCTCTAACCTTGGCTCAATCACATTTAGAAGAATTATTAGCGGCTGGTCCTGAAGCTTGGATAAGCCAGCCGTTTTGTATACTGCCTGATAAACCGGAATTTGAGCTAGCTGTGAATGTTGATCTTATGCCAGCTAGAATGTATAAAATCCATGTACTTATTCGCCGGGGAGATGTACCTTATGATCAAACCCTCGAATTGGCCACATTGGCCACAACCAGGCCACAACAATAACCACGATGCAGGCGCTAGTTTAATAGCAATGTTGGTAGCTTTGGCTATTGCCACATGTTTGTTTAGCATTATGGCAACCACTGCTTTAGCGGGGTTTAAGGCTTACCGAGTTTCTACGAATTATAGTGAGGCCATGCAAAATGCTTGTATAGCCTTGAACTGGCTACAGAGGGATTTGCAGGCCACCCGAACTTTAACCTTATCTTCTGACCACAGAAAAGCAACTTTGGAATTACCACGAGTTCGGGCTAAAGATATAACTGCTTTGCAATGGTACGAAGCAAGTTACCAGCTAAAGGATACCCAACTCCAGCGGGATATTAGTGGTTCCAAGAATATTGTGGCCGAAGGAGTGATTGATTTCACTATTACAGTAGATAAGGTTAAGCCTATTGCAGCAATTTCTGTGGCTAGTCAGAGCGGGACGAAAAAGGTAAAACTTCAAAATAAAGTCTGGCTACGCAATTTGGGGCAATAGATATGAATAGGCAGCCTGATTCTGGATCAACGCTAATCGTTATTTCGATATTAGCGGCTATACTTATTATCGTCTCCAGTGGTGTGGTCCTGCTACAACGGATTAATGCCCGCTTAACCCTAAACTATTTTCATGATGCACAAGCTATGTATTTGGCTGAAGGCGGGCTAGCTGCTGCCGAGGCCGCATTGAGACTGGACCCTAAACACCGTGACCTTTTAACCGGAGAACTAAGTACAGGAACATACCGGGCCGAGTTTCAATCTGATCTAGGAAGACTTGAAGCTAATACTTTAATATTACCCGTAGAAGCTATCGGTCGTGCCGGAACCGCTAAACAGACTCTAGTAGAGATTTTTACGCTGGCCCCGTATCCAAAACACCCAGCATTTGATTATGGCCTTTTTCAATCCAGTGGCACGACAGATTTAATTCTTGGTCTTGGCTTAGAGATAACAGGAGACATTTTTACTAATAGCAATGTCTCAATTTCTGACAATGTAACCGTCCTTGGTACTATATATTCAGCTAACGATGTATTTTACAACCTAGATGAAGACTGTCCTTGGACTTTTGTTACTGGTGCTACACCTCAGAATTTGCCTGATTTTGAGCGGGAATTTTATGAGAGCATAGCGACTACAGTAATATCCGGACCGGTGGATGTTTGCTGCGAGGAGGCGGGAACAATTGTCTTTGTGAGGGGAGACGCTAGCCTTGGCGGCTTTTTACCGCCTGGGACAGCCATTATCGCCAGCGGTAAGCTAAGAGTTGATGCCAGTGTACGTTGTTCTGAAATGGCTTATTTAGTGGGTGAAGAGGGAATATATTTAGAAGGCCCGAGCTCACTAACGGCGGTCTTATATTCACCCTCCAACATATCATTTCTGGGGCCGGTTGATATTAGCGGAACGGTTGTAACATCAAAAGTAACCCTTTATCCTGGTTGTACGATTTCGTATCTAGATCCTTCTTTGGCTACCTTGCCTGCACCACTGCCCGGATTAACGATAACCAGATCCAGTTGGTTTCAAAAGTTTTTCGTTCCTGTGATCAATTACTAAATAGGAGGGACAACATGAATCTTGTCAACACTATGGAACGGGCGGTAGTGGCTCAGTTGGAAGACGTTAAGGACCGCTTCGCTAATGCTTGTTGGTGTGAACGTTGCCGTAATGATGTTTTGGCCCTTGCTCTTAATAGTCTACCACCAGTTTACGTTGTAAGTGAGGAAGGCAAAATCTATGCTAGTACAGCTGCGCTTCGCCAACAGTACCGTGCTGATATCACCGTAGCCTTGATTCAAGCTATTTCTAAAGTACAGGCTCATCCACGCCACTAGAGAAAGAAACATAAAACAGGAGAAAATAAATGAGACAACATTTATTAGCACTAGACATAACTTCAAGCTTGGTGACCTTTATTAACGTTGTTATAAACGGCCAACGGGACATTGGGCACATTATGGCCAGTGGCACCGTTTCCATACCTTCTGGGGTTGTAAAAAACGGTGTAGTGCTAAAGCCAGCTGTTTTAGGCACTGACCTTAAATCAACCTTAAGACAGGCACGAATACGTACTCGAGATACAGTTTTAGCAGTCCAAAGTTCACGTCTTATATTACGCCGGCTTAATCTACCTCCACTTGCATTACCACAGTTAAGGAAAATGCTTTTCTGGGAACTACAACGTTATACCCCCTATGAACCTGGCACAGCTGAGTTCGATTTGTTATCACTGCATCTTACACAAAAAAACCATACTGTGCTTATGGCCGTAGCTCCTAAAGATATAATTGATTCACAGATTACTGCCCTAGAGTTAGCGGGACTACGTCCCCGGTTGTTGGAACCGGGCATAGTGTCGCTTTTTAGATGGATTCAATACCGATACAACCCAAGGAATAATATTATAATGTTGGACCTGAGGGAAGAATTTACCAATATATTGGTGGCTATTGGTGGACAACCTTTTGTAGTTCGAACCGTGCAAATTACATTGAACCAGTTCAATGGCAAACAAAGGTTAATTGAAGAAATTGTACGGAGTATAGACTTTGTTCAACCGAACAACAACGATAATTTGAGTTGGTCTTGTTTTTATACTGGGATAGCATACGATAACAATAATCTTAAACACTATTTGGGTCAATCTTTGAGGATGGATGTTCAAGAGGTAAGTGTACGCCAACCGCCATTAGGTATAAACGGTACACTCTTTAGTAGTAATTTGGGCCTAGTGTTAGGGTGGGGGAGAAAAGGGCTATGTCGTCAAGTCAGCAGCTTATAGAGCCATTGAATCTGATTCCTGTACATAATATCCGTGAATATAAACGAAACAAGGCTAGGATGCTAGCGAGCCTTTTGTTGGCATTCTTAACAGTGATGCTTGTTGTGGTTCAAATTTACTATCAACAAAATATTTGTAGGTTGAAGCAGGAGTTGGAAGTTATGCAGTTGGCGATTGGTGAATCCCGAGACCTTCAAAATCAAACTCACGAGCTTAAAGCTAAACTGGAACACGAGAAGCAGCGCGACTATCTATTACGTAACCAAATTAGTATTGATCCCGCTTCGAGAATGTGTAGCATTGAAGCTATTGTGCCTGTTAATACCGAGATTTCGCGCATTAACCTCAGTCGAAATAAGCTATCTCTCACGGGGCAGGCTACTAAACCCCAAGACATTGCTTTATTCCTGCAACAATTACAGCGCCTTTATGGGAACAATATACGTTTAACTACCTGTCAGCTCAAAGCTGATAGCAGATACTATTTTCAGATGGAAGGGGAGGGGATACGATATTGACAAAGGAACAACGACGACTATTTCTTATAAAACCTAGCATACTCATCCTTTCACTTGTATCGATAGTTTTTGTCTTAACGTGCTGCCTAACCATCAATACGGTAGCTCGGGCTAACATTCTTCAGCAAGCACTGTCAATGGAAAAACTGCAATTAGGTCAGATTGACTTAGTTGCGCAACGTTTGACTATTCTCCAGAAACAATGGCGTCAACAAGAACTGACGGCTGATACTATAATGGCTAAAGTTCCTACCGGTGAGAATTTACCAAACCTGTTATCTGAACTAAGTGGGTTAGCCGACAGATGTAATGTTATTGTCAGCAACTTAACACTGGCATCTTCATCTGAGCTGGAGCAAGGTGGAAGTGGTCGACAAATCGCTATAGATCTTGCTGTCAAAGGTCCTTATGATAAAATGAAAGAGTACCTTAGCTTACTGCTAACCACAGAACGTTATCTTGTTATTGAGGAAATGGATCTGGTTCAGGCACAAAGCTACACTACTGACGCGATAGATGATGGTACTAATTTTTGGACAGCACATATCAATTTAATAGCATTTTTCTTACCACCTTTTACTGAGAGTGGCGATAAAACGATAAATTACGATGTGATAAATAATGATGGCTTGTAGATAAATTTTTCAAGGCCGGTTAAAGAAAAGTGATGTAACATGACACAATCTAACCCGTAGCCTCTCGGAAATTCATCCCCCTATCAGGAATGGGTGCTAACAGTAAGAAGCCAGAGGCAAATGAAAGAGGGCGATAAGACCGATCGGAAAATGGGAATAGAAAACTAACCCCCACGAAGGCGTTCAAAAACCATAGGGGAAAAAAGATAATGTATTGCACATCAACG
>JBMNSQ010000106.1:0-5869 GCA_050945275.1 bacterium
CAGAGTTTACCGCTACCAGCATGGGGAGCGACGAATCTCTCCTGTTTAACACCCCTAACGCAAAAGCAATTGTCTCTGCTGGCTGCCTTCAGCCTTTAGATCTACCCAAAATGGACAGGGTGATAGGGAAATGTATAGACTATATACCCTATGACAAGACTCCGCTGGATGGCCCGGTTAAAACCACCAATTGGATGATTCGTGGCGGTCTGAGTCAAGTCGGTGAGTCTATGTACACAAGCTTCAAGTTTTAGCTAAAAGTAACACGAAGGGAGAGATTAGGATTGGCAAATAAACTTCGAGTTGTTCATTATATAAATCAATTTTTCGCCCAGTATGGTGGCGAAGACATGGCTGGCATGGGCATAGAAGTTAGAGAAGAAGCAGTTGGTCCCGGTAAAATCCTTGCGACTAGCTTAGGTGATAATTTTGATATCGTTGCCACCATCATCTGCGGCGACAATTACATTGCCGAGCGGCTTGAAGAGGTGACAGAACAGGTCGTTGCTGAAATAAGGCGTTTTGAACCTGATTTGGTAGTCGCTGGCCCTGCCTTTAACGCTGGCCGTTACGGTGTAGCCTGCGGCTCGGTGTGCGTGGCATCTCAGAACACATTGGGCGTTCCTGTAATCACGGCGATGTACAAGGAAAACCCCGGTGTAGAACTTTACAAAAGGGATTTGTTTATTGTGAGTACCGGCACTAATGCCAAAACCATGGCTTCAGTCATGATGAACATCGCTAAATTAGCAACCAAATTAGTGAATAATGAGGAAATCGGTACTCCCACCGCTGAAGGCTATATCGAACGCAAAATTATGCGTTGTGTCCGTGCCAAACACAACGGAGCGAGGCGTTTGGTTGACATGGCGCTTGACAGATTTCATGGTAGGCCATTTCATACTGAGATTCCTGTCACCAAGGACTTGAATCTTCCCTTTGCCAAACCTCTTACAGATTTATCTAAGGCAGTAATCGCTGTTGTTTCAGATGGCGGTCTTTATCCCGTGGGCAATCCCGACCGGATGCCTCCTCTTAACGCTGACCGTTTTGTATCGTATTGCATAGAGGGGCAGGAGGACCTTAGAGGGGGCGACTGGATGGTAAACCATCCAGGTTACGACAGTAAATATGTGGTTGAAGATCCTGACCGTCTAATTCCGTTAGATGCTATGCGAGTTTTAGAAAAAGAAGGGTTCATATATAAGCTTCATGAAAACTTTCTTAGTACAACTGGACTTGCAACTTCCAATGCCAACAGCAAAAAAATAGGTCGGGCAATGATCGAGTACCTCAAAAACACGGATGTTAACGCTATCGTCCTTACTTCCACGTGAGGAACCAGTACACGCTGCGGCGCAGCGATAGCAAAAGAACTGGAGATCGGCGGCTATCCGGTAACCCAGATCACAAACATGGGTATTGTTGCACGGTCTGTTGGTATCAAAAGAATTAGCTTTTCCCCGAGTATTACCCATCCTCTGGGGGACCCCACTCTCCCCTTAGATCAAGAAAAAAAGTTCAGAATAAACCTGGTGCGCGAAGCATTGAATAAGCTTACGAGGGAGGGCGCGGAAGAATAGTGGGCCAGTGGCTAAGCAGATGCCTTGATTAAAATAACACATAATGAAACTACATTAATCTCTTTCTAAATCAGGTGATAAGTAGAGGCCAAGAATATATCAACCCTACCTATGATTTTTAGACGGTTTAGTGTTTACAGGTAACAGATAGTGGGGTCAATTAGGAGGGGGGTGCCGCTTATAATTGACATACTTAAGCATCAATCATGAAATTAGGGGGGCGGTGGTGACAGCTTGAGTTGGTGAATTGCTGGATCTAGTTATTCATCTCTCTAGGCGGAGCTAAAATCTAATATAGAACGAGGAGGCTAGGAGATGAACCAAAAGTCTCATTACGCTTGGGTTATTTTAGGAGCGACTTGGTTTGGTTTCATGGGGGTCGGTCTCATCAGGTTTGTGTATCCTTATGTTGTCCCAACTATGGAAAATACTTTGGGGATTTCACACGTAGTTATGGCCACTATTATCTCATGCTTTTTCTGGGCGGATACAGTAATGAGAATTGTATGGGGCACTCTTACTGATAAGTTTGGTACGCGGGCAGTTACCCTTACTGGGCTGGCTCTACTTGCTGGCGGCTTTTTCATTATGTCCTTGGCGACCACAGTCTCTAATTTATCCATTGGGTTTGCCGTTGCGGGCATGGGTGCGGCCGCGCTCTTTATATTGCCAGCACCGCTTCTATCGCGTTGGTTTGGTCAGCGAAGGAGAGCTACGGCGATCGGTATCGCTACCACTGCGGCCACTGTAGTTACGATTGTAGCAGGCTTTGTTGTTCCAGCAGTTTTAGCCAATAATCCCTACAATGTAATTTGGCGGACCGAGGCGTTCATTGTGCTTGGCATCTTGGCGTTAGAGTTCTTTTTCCTTGTCAATTCCCCAGCAAACAAAGGATTAACTCCATACGGGGCGACAGAAGCTGAGCTCGCAGCGCTAAAGGCCACTTCAAAAGGAAGCCCGTGGGGTAAGGACAGTGTTGTAAAAATACTTACCGATAAGGTATTTTACCAGATCGCTGGTTCTTATTTTCTGTTCGGTGTTGCTTATACCGGAGTACTAACCTTTCTGTCAGGTTATTTTCAAGAAATGGGTTGGAGCCCTGCGGCAGCTGGTCAACTCATTGCCATTTCTGGCGTCAGCGGGTTGTTTGGCAGCCTGTTATGGGGTGCCGTAGGCGACCGTCTAGCTAAGCGCTATGTCTTCGGTATAAGCATGGGAATACTTGGTGTTGGTATTCTGCTCTTTGTGATTGGTAACCAGATACAGGCGTTGGCATATTTGGGATCGCTACTTTTTGGGGCGGGTGGTTCCGGCCCGGTGGTCATGATTAACGCCATTCAGGCAGACTACTTCGACAGGAATGTGCTTGGTACAAGCTTTGGACTCTGCGCGGCATGCTTCAGCATTGCTTCAGCGCTGAGCCCGATCATTGGTGGTGGTATGGCGGATTCTACCGGTACTCTACAAGCGGCAATGTTTATGGGCATAATTGCTAGCTTAATCAGCGCGATAACTATCTCGATATTGCCAGCGCCACAGTCAAGTAGAGTAGCTCCCAAACAAATTCGATCGGGGGGACAGTTATGAGGCTTACGCTACGAAAGTTTAAGG
Organism: bacterium; assembly: GCA_050945275.1. Taxonomy (GTDB): domain Bacteria; phylum Bacillota; class DTU030; order DUMP01; family DUMP01; genus JAAYWY01. The sequence continues at coordinate 3,195 of JBMNSQ010000106.1, forward strand.
TAAATCACGTAGATTTTGCTGAAAAGACGGAGTTTCGTAATGGGATTCTCTACATCAACCGTGAGGAACTCCAGGCTTTACTTTTGGAGGATAAAAGTTTTGCGAAGATTGACATCGAGTTGGTCCACCCTGGGGAAAGCGCTCGCATTTTGCAGGTTGCCGATATTATTGAGCCCCGTGCTCGACTTGACGGAGGCGATTTCCCCGGAATCTTGGACAAAACAGTTACTATTGTAGGCAATGGCAGTACGGATGTACTTAGTGGCTCTGCAGTAGTACTGGTAGATGAATGTGGTGGCAACTGTGGCGCAATGCATGACGGTGCAGGGAATGTTATTGACATGAGTGGCCCAGGGGCAGAAGTTAGCGCCTATGGTCACACTCATAACGTTTGTATCATAACACATGCAGCAGGAGGTATCGATCCGACACGGCCCGAGTATAAGATAGCGGCCAAAGTTGCGGCCATAAGGGCTTCTGTTTACCTAGCGCAGGCCTGCCGCGGCTTGGAACCAGATGAGGAGAAAGTATACGCGCTCCCCCCACTTTCAGAAGTAGCCAAGGGTATGGAGGATCTACCACGGGTAGTCTATGTATTCAATTTTTACCGCTACTACTTTAAGAACGAGCCTGTCATTTATGGAAAAGCCTTCTCCTGGCTCCCATCTGTACTTATGCATCCAAATGAGTTCCTAGATGGGGCTGTAGTGAATAGCTACCTAAATGCCAACCTGTCTTCCCCAGCCTCAATGGACACCTATGAAATTCAGAATCATCCAGTGATTGAGGAACTTTACCGGCGGCATGGCAAGGACATCTGTTTCCTGGGTGTAATTCCTACTGTAGCACAGGTAGAGGAATCCGCTGTGGACTCGCAGACCAACTTGGCCATCAAGTTAGCCCTGACATTGGGTGCTAACGGAGCTGTTCTGACTAAGGCTCCAGGTGGATCACCACAGATGGATGTTGCTAATTTTGCAATCAAAGCTCATGAACTAGGTATGAAGTCTGTGCTTATACTGGATGATTTAGCAGCGCGTTCACCTGATGGCATGTACAGGGTTAACGGTATACTATACAGTGATGAGCGGGCAGGTGCCATAGTAAACACATCTAACATTTCGGATTTGGTCAAATTACCACCGGTAGAACGGGCGATAGGCCATCCTACTCCTGGTGGTGACGGTGAATTGGTGCGGCTGCGGTCGGCACTAATGGGGCAAAGTGGTCAGCTTGGGAATACGTATTGGGCCGAGGTGGAGTACTAGGCAATGGTGTCTTGGGCTTTGTTACCCATAACGAGACAAGGAGGGATAATTCTTCATGGCACAGGACTTGAGAGTAGTGCAGTACGTGAACCAATTTTTTGGGCAAGTGGGTGGAGAAGAGAAGGCGTTTATTGCACCTTATATCGAAGAAGGAGCAGTTGGCCTTGGCCTCGGTATTCAGAAGGAACTTGGAGACCGTGGTCAAGTGGTAGCCACTGTAATCTGTGGCGACAATTATGTAGGTGAGCATCTTGAAGAAGCTGTTATGACCATGGTTGAACTTATAAAAGAATATCAGCCAGATCTTGTTATTGCAGGACCGGCTTTCAACGCTGGACGTTATGGTATGGCTGCGGGTGCTCTTTGTCAAGCAGTGCAGGAGACGCTAGGTATTCCAGCAGTTACAGCGATGTATAAGGAGAATCCTGGTGTGGACCTGTATAGGGAAAAAATATATATTCTTGAGACAGGCAATACCAGCAAGAATTTACAAGACGTGATTCGTCGGATGGTAAATCTTGGGATAAGGTTGGCTAATAAGGAACAGATTGGGAAACCCCGTGAAGAGGGTTATTTTAGCCATGGATTTTTGGTTAACGAGCTTATGGATAAAAAAGCCCCTGAGCGTGCAGTGGATATGCTATTAGCCCAATTCCGAGGTGAACCTATCGAACCTGAACTAAAGTTAGCTACTTTCGATCAAGTAAAGCCTGCCCCGGCTGTAAAGGATCTAAAGCAAGCTAACATTGCCTTGGTTACCGATGGTGGCTTGGTACCGAAAGGCAATCCAGACAAACTCGAGTGGATGGCAGCGACTAAATACGTCACCATCGACATTACGGACTGCGACAGCCTGCAGGGCGGGGACTTCTATGCGAACCATACTGGCTATGATACCAGTGAAGTGAACGACGACCCCATGCGGCTTGTTCCCCTGGATACATTACGTGAGCTAGAATCACAGGGTGTTGTGCGAAAACTTAACCCAACTTTATACTCTACCACTGGCGTGGCAACCACGATTGAATACTCCAAGAAGATAGGGAGCGAGGTTGCTAAGCGACTGAAAGCTGATGGTGTTGATGCGGTAATCCTTACCTCTACCTGAGGAACCAGCACGCGTTGCGGTGCAACGCTGGCGAAGGAAATAGAGCGGACAGGGATTCCAGTAACCCAGATAACCAGCTTACCTAACATTGCGGCTATGACCAATAGTAACAGAATTGTGCAGGCACACGGCATTATCCACCCAGTGGGAGATGCGGCCCTGACGCCCGAGGAAGAGAAGCAGCTACGCCGATCCCTTGTACGGAAGGCATTGGATGCTTTGCAGGTAGATCTCGATGCTCCACGCTTGTTCAAGTAGACCGAATTCTTACCTGAGATAAAAGGAGGTGCCGTTATGGT
>JBMNSQ010000107.1:0-5864 GCA_050945275.1 bacterium
CATGGTTCTATTAGTCATAGAAAAGGGTTCCGATGGTTTCCCTTTTGCTTCTGGCTCTTCTGGCTTTGGTTTCTCTGCCTCGATAGCAGTTCCCCGCTCGGCTTTTGCGGTGGCGGTTTTGCCGGTAGGGACAATCTCTGCCGCTTCTTCCTTATCAATAACAACCATCCGGGTATTAACCCCTGTTGGCCGTTCACTTGACTTAAATGCGCCCTCTGGCAGCTTTTCACTTTCTCCGCCAATCTCGTCCAGCCATTCTCGGAAATCTTTAGACTTCTTATCCCCCCGGAAGAACGGCCCCTCTGACATGATAGAGACTAAACGGCCTCCCGGCTTCAGGAGGTCGTATGCGTGTCTTACATGGTCTATGTCCTGCCCTTTCTCGAAGGGGGGATTCATTATAATTCGGTCATATTCTCCCTCATGTTCAAGGAAATCATCTCCGACAAGGTTATGCCCTTTTAGTTCAAGCAACTCCCGCAAAATGCTGGCAGACTCAATGACAGTTAATTTAGCGTTACCGTGTTGTTCTTTGATAACGTCGGCAATATTTCCCTTTCCGGCAGAAGGTTCAAGGACACTCATACCCGATTGTATGTCTGCCTGTTCCAGCATTTTTTCAACGATTGCTTTAGGTGTTGGGAAATATCCGGGGATTTTTGTGCCAATTAAACTGCGTTCTATTTCTTTAATCTTTTTCTCGGTAGGCGTAACCGTTGATTTAACTTCACCAATGCTTGCCAAGTCTTTTTGTGCTTGCTGGAATTTTTCCTGACTGTCAATACCAATACGCAAGAGACGTTTATAGTCGGCTAAGTCGTCCTCGATATAACGGGTATTATGTCCTCTATCTTTGGCTATTTTAATCAGCAGTTCCGCTGCCTTCAGGTTATTTCCATATACCTCTATGCTGTGTTCGCTGCCTCTTTGCAGAATTTCAAGTTTTTTCCTTGCTTCTGCACTACCCTTTGCCCCTTTTGTCCATTCAAGCAAATCTCTTAAATTTGCAAGACGAATATACGGTTTAGGAAAGCTCTGCCGCATAAGCGATTCTACTGCCGCTTTAGTATTAACTTCTTTAAGGCTTTCAGGCAAAGTTCCTGCTTCCATAGCGTCGGCAATTCCTATTAACTTAGCCTGAATTTTTTCAAGATAGTCTGCTTCTTCCGCCATGCCTGCCGCTATCCTTGCCCTCCGTGCGGTTACGTTTTGTCTTGCTATAGGAGGATTGCGTTTGGCGTCTATTTGCTTCTGCATGGATTCAGCGGTTTGGCGGATCTTGGCGATTAGCTTGGTATTGACGGGCGGTTTTCCTGTTTCTTTCGCAGTCTCCGGCTTGACATCCGCAGGTTTCAAATCCGGATAATCCTTCAGCACTTCGGGAGGAACGGGCTTACCTTCGGCAAGGGCCTTGCGGACAATGTTTTTATGTTCATAGTCTGCTACAACGTATTCTTTATTTCCAACCTTAACAAGCCTTGCCCCCGCTGGGTCTTTTAATAAATCTTCCTTTATTTTGTTGTATAACTGTTTTGCTGTTTCTATCCCATCAGGTAACTCTGTTCTTTGTCCAAGCAATTTTTGTTTTTGCCAATCGCCCCATATATTGTTCATTATCATACTGATGTCTTGCTTTTGTGTTTTTGCAAATTCAGTTAAAGTCATTTCCCACGGTTCTTTCGCCGGGGCTTCCTTTCCCTTCTCCGTTATCCCCTCTGGCGTTTCCCCTCTTTCCGCCCGCTTCCCTGCTTCCAGCCTTGCTTTTTTATGCTCCTGCAAGGAGGGGGCTTGTTCTACTGATCCGGCAACAGATTTTAGCGCATCGTCTGCCCACTTTTCCCCTTTATGTGCATACGTTTCCGAAAAAGCATCAGCCAGTTTGCCTAAAGATTTATACCCTGCAACCGCCTTGTTATCTATATTAGCCAGAATATTTTTCCACGCTTTTTTTTCAGCAGCCGAAAAGTTTTTGTAAACTACATGCCCTATTTCATGCAAAATAGTATTACGAGGATCATCGGCATCTGCGTTGATCTGAATGGTTTTAGCCTTTAAGTTTATTTTGCCTTGCTCGGACAAGCCGAATTTGTACGGCGGCTCAATAACAACTCTTTTTATATTGTTTTCCTGTAATGCACTTCTTACGGCAGGGTCAGACACAGCAGCTACAAACTTTGCTTGTTGCCCTTTTGATATAGTAGAATTGTTTTGTAGCTCAACCCCCTCTATCGGTTTCATTATACCAGTAGGTGCTGTCTCTTCGGGTATTGCTATCTTCTGTTCTCTCATTCCTTCGATAAACTCTTTATGGTTTGTGTGAGGTTTATCAAAATGAATCCACGCTTCTCGTATACGATCAGTAAACTCAGGTATTTTTACTAGTTCCGCTGCTTCTTTAATGGGAAAACTATGCCTTTGCCCGTTTACATCTTTAAACCTAACAAATATATTGGGGTACTTTTCTGCTATAGCATCAAGATCTGTCTTGGCATTAACCGACCTTCTCCATCTATCTATATTAACGCCCATTCTGCTCAAATCAGCGTCTATAGCTTCAATGTTTTCTTCTGTAATTTCTCCCGTAAATGGTGTTATTTCTGCCGGTGCTACCTCCGATTTGGTAGCCTCTTCCCGTTTGGGAATATCTATTCCCTCCGGCACTTCCCCTCTTTCAACACGCTTCCCTGCTGCCAGCCGCGCTTTTTTATGCTCCTGCAAGGCAGTTTCCGCCTTATCCAGCGTTTCGCCTATGCCATAGGAAAAGCCGATTCCCTTTTTAGAGACAGTCTGCTTATCCCCGGCAAGTTCTAATACCTGTTCGTTAAGGCGGGCTTCAAGCCCGGACAAAAGGGATTCGAGTTCTTCTTTCGACTGTCCCTGGATAATAAATTCATCACCGGATATACGGTAAGAGTTCTCCGGCAAAGCACCGGCAAGGGTTTTAATCAGCGTATCGCCCGCCCCATGTCCAATATTGTCGTTAACCCATTTAAGATTATCAAGGTCAATAATAGCTTGAAAAGGCTGTTTCTCGTCTATCATATAAGCTGCCCTGTTTTTCAAGCCAGTAAGTTCATCCGTAAAGACACGCGCCCTAAGATCCCTGATAACCTCGTCCTTTTCTTCCGGGGAAAGCTCGTCTACTTCAGCACGCAGGGCAAGGTTCGTCCTGCGTTCGGCTTCAGAAGTTGTTTCTGCCTCTACAGCCGCATCATCTTTAAGACCACCTTCAACTATTGCCTCAACATCACCCCAAATATATCTTGCTTCAGGGGTTTCAAGGTTTACATCGGCCACATGTTGAAGATTAGGCGATATTGTGTATTTAGGCATAGACTGTGCATCAGTAGCCCCGATACGGCTGTTAATGTTTGACCAGTCGGGGTATTTAGAATCAAGCCTTGCTTCGATAGCTTTTGCCGCCCTTATTGCCCCTTCTTTCGTACCGTCGTAGGGTTCTATTTCTATGCCCAAAAATTGGCCGTCCATGCCTCTTACTTCCCGGAAAACAATGTTTGGCTTGCGCCATTGGCCCTTCATAGGTTCAGCCGCTTTTACTTCTCTTTCAGCCGCCGCGGGAACCTCTACAGCCGCCTTTTTCGCCTCGGCAGGGGTAATGCCTTCCCCTTCAGGTTTAATCGTCCCTATAGGGCTTGCAGTAGGTGCGGCACCGCGCATGATAGGCGGCCTCTCGGTAGTTTTTTGCACGGGTGCTGTTAGCAGACCTCTTATTTCCTGTTTGGCCTCTTCCGGCACTACTGCTTCGATAACACCATTACGTACCATCTCATATCTCGGCACGTACCATTCGCCAAGCGGTCGCATTTCATAGATTTGCTGGCCAGTTCCGGGCAGAACCCACACACCCATACCCTTTTTAATTTCCTGGTATCCGTGCTTAACAGGGTCAAATGTGCCGGCAATAAACACGTGGCCTCGTAAACCGGGAGAAAGATCTGATTTATGAATAGTCCACTTGTATCCTGCCGGGGCTGCAATCTTTCCGGTCGGATCTTGGCCATAAGTCCAGCCTCTCCTGCCCCATGCCATGCCAGTAAGAGCAAAAAGCACGTCTACACCAGCAAAAAAGAGCATTGTAGATAGTATGTCCCCTTGAGCTTGAGCAGCATCAAACTCTTTCGGATTTTTCATAAAGTTAAGCGCCGTTTCCGTAGCCGCTATAGTTGCACCGGTAGCAGCACCACCGCCGGCAGCTGACAGTAAATTTACCAGGTTCCATGTAACTTTTCCTTGTCTTACTGCTGCCGGCATAATCCTTAAAATGCCTTCCCTTACCGGCTTGCCGGCCAGCTCACCAGCTGCCCCAAAAGCAAAAAAGCTGCCAATATCCCCGGCTACTTCTTTAAAAACATCCTGGAAATCAAATTCTTCCGGCACCAGTGCCGCTTTAAACGCCTGCCTTCCGGCGGAAATCGTGCCCCCTAAGGCAGCACTACCCAGACCCCTTGTAATCGCTTTTCCAGCAACAGACCGGGCAAATTTAGGTAAATATCTAACCAATATTTTACCCGTAGAAGCTGCAACCGGTCCGGCAGTAAAAGGAGCGCCGATTGTAGCTGTTACCATAAAAGGCACTAAACTCCCTATTGTTTCAAGCATCTGTTCCCCGGCAGTTTCAGGCTTTTTAGCAAATTCTTCAATAATCTGCTCATAAGTTTCCTTTGTTGCCTCATGAATTTCAGGATCTTCAAGAATAGGTTTATATAAACGTTTTAAAACATAAGGTGCTTGAAGAAACTTACCTAAACCCCTTGCAACAGGCCAAACCGCTTCCTTAAACGCATCTATAGCTTCCTTTGCCACTAGCCCGATAGGTTTTTTAACGTAACTCGGCGTAGATATTATTGACGGTTCAGTAGGTATTATTGACGGTTCAACTGGTGCTGGCGCTCTTTCAGGGATCCTGTAGTATTGCGACGGGTGAGCAACAGAAGCAGCTTCCAATTCCCTGAAGGCACGTACCAGGTCTCCCGCCTTTTGCGCTGCTGTTTCTTGCATGCCAGGGGAGGGCAACTTTACTGTAGCGGGAGGCTTTGCAATAGCCTTTAGCTGCTCGACAACCCTCTGCTGCTCAGGAGTAGGAAGAGTTGTTTCCAATGCCCTGAATGACCGCATTAAATCTGCCTGCGGCTGAATGGGCTGAACGGTTGGCCGCATATCAGGCGCAGGAGGCGCAGGAGCCAGTTGCCTCACCTTGTCCAGCGCAGAGGTATAAGGCATAGGCACAGAAGGAGATTCCTGCCGGGGTGCTGGCATTGACACCCTAGGAGCCGAAGAAAGGTCAACTATCCCTGGCGGTAACGTCGGTTTCTTTTTTTCTTCTAAGAATTTATAAACGTCTAACATCGACATAGCCTCCCTATTGGTATATGCCCAGTTATTTGCCCCTGTTCAACAATTCTGGATGCTCACGATAAATTCGTTCCAGTTCTGTTCCTATAGGTTCTTCCCATTTATACTGCTGACCGTAAAACTTCTTCATAAAATCCTCAAGCCAGCCTAATTCGTCCATTTTCTTTATTTCCCCGACCGACTTGCCGGTAGCATCTGCAAACATCCGGTAGTCTGCCTCTGAAAATCTTGGCGTTTCCCCGGTTTGCCATTGCCCCGTCATTCTGGGAGCATAACTTTCAAGCTGCCTGAAGCCTCTGGCAATATCAGCAGGTGCGGCCCCTTTCGGTGGCGTACTAACTTCCATAATATTTTGCCACATATCCTTATACCTGTTCTGCGCATATTCGCTCATTTGATCCAGCGTTACCCCGTGCTTTTTGTACGAAGCAAAGTTAGCCGGATGATTGACGTATTCCATAACGTCGTTTATACCTGCCCCTGCCGAAATC
>JBMNSQ010000108.1:0-5726 GCA_050945275.1 bacterium
AAAGGCATTGCGTATTGCTTGCAAACTACTTGCTAAAGAAGAAGGTTGCCCTAGTTATAATTGGGGAAAAAGTTTAGTTGATTGGCCTGAATGTGAAGAATGTTGGGATTATTCGGGAGATTTTAGAGATGTTGATATTAATAGGAATACAAATTGTTGGATAAAATGGGCGGTGGAGCAAGGGATAAAGAATAACGAAAATAATTTTTCATAAATTCCAATTTGATATAAATTAAAAAAGAAGGGGAGAATCTTGACCACTATAAATAAAACATTTCGCTCATTTATAACTTACAAATATAAAATTATACATAGAATTAGCGTTTGGTGAAAAGTGAAGGGAGGTAAATCAATCTTGTTTAACGGTAAACAACCTGTTAAGGGGTTGCATGGTATTTACTTTTGTCCCACTTGCAAAGGTTCTATAAGGCAAAACCAAGATGAATGTAATTACTGTTTTCGGTGTGGACAGAAAATTTTATGGAAAAGTATAGGCGGAATAAGATGTGAAGAGATCGATGGGGTATGTAGAATACTAGAAAGGCTTAAAGAAAAAGGTTTTACGGTTAAAAACATTGATTTTATACACCCGTATAATGAAGTACCCAATATTTCCTTGTGGGATAGATTTGAACTAGGAAATACGGTCTTTATTAAGGCAGAACTAATAAAAAATCGGCAATAAGGAGGAAAAAAGAATAATGCCTACCCAAATCGAATGGGCAGACGAAGTATGGAATCCCGTTACCGGCTGTTCGCCGGTAAGCAAGGGGTGCGAAAACTTTAGGGTAACGTTACATGAAGATAGATTATATGAACCTTTAAAATGGAAAAAACCTAGACGAATTGTTTGTTCAATGGGTGATTTGTTTCATCCCGATGTGCCTGCTGGTTATATTACAGCTATTTATGATGTAATGGAACACGCAAGCCAACATACTTTTATTGTATTGACTAAGAGACCGGGACGTATTATCTCGGTTCTTTACAGAGAAGAAGGACGTTGGCATTATGGTGGTGGAGATTTTCTTCCAAACGTATGGCACTTGGTTACAGCCGAAAATCAGGAAATGGCCAATAAAAGGATACCGGAACTTTTAATGCTTAGAGAATATTCAGCGGGCTGGAGAGTTTTAGGTGTTTCAGTAGAGCCGATGTTGGGGCCAATTGCCCTCAATGCTATTTGTGCCGTAGTTGATGGTTTTGCACAACGTGTAAAAACACTATTAGACGGTATCGATTGGGTGATCTGCGGTGGTGAAACTGGCCCTAATGCAAGATCAATGCATCCCGATTGGGTAAGAAGTTTACGTGACCAATGTGTAGAAGCTGGTGTGCCATTTTTCTTTAAACAATGGGGCGAGTGGTTGCCTGATGACCAAGTGAAAGAACCTCTCATTGTAAAGATGGGTCATCCTGGTGCGCCAAAATGGGCAATTAATAAACTTGTCTGTAATTTATCACCTGGGCTACATGCCTTTAAGGTAGGCAAAAAAGCCGCTGGACGATTGCTTGATGGCCGCGAGTGGAACGAATACCCGATAAGAGAAAAAATTGAACCATGAGCGATCTCTACCTTGTAGAAGGAGCGAAACTACATAAGGATTTACTGGTTGAGTTGTTAGTAAAATTAAAGGATGGTGATTGAGTTTGAGCATTCATAAAATTGCCGGTAAAAAGATAGGAAGTGTTTACCCTGGCTTTAATTCATTAACAATATTTTTCGAAGATGAATGCAGGTTAACATTAAAAATAGAAGGGCGAGTAATGCCTAAGATGATGTACGAATTGTATATTGCAGAAAGTTATACGGGAGCAATTGACAAAGATCCGTTAGGGGAATAAGGGATGAAAAACCACGAAGTAAACGTGCAAAAGTATGGGAAGTAGCAGAAACAGTAAAAAGATCCATATATGAAGTGGCTATACTTATCATGGATATGGAAGAATGTGAAAATAAAATAAAGGAATTTCTGAAGGAGACGGCTTGAAAGTTTTTACCAAAGCGCCGAGAAGGCATACGGCGTCAACGCCGTGGTGCTGGCCGCGATCTGCGCTCACGAGAGCGGCTGGGGAACCTCGCGGCTGGCCCGGGAGCGAAACAACCTGGCCGGGCTGGGGGCTTATCGGGCGTGGCTGGGAATGACGTTCGACACCCGGGCGGAGTGCGTGGAGTATTTGGCGGGGCTGCTGGCGGGGAGGCCCGGGAGCCTGGCGGAGGTGGGCGCGTGGTATGCGGAGGATCCGGGATGGAGTGCGAAGGTGGCGGGGTGTGTGAAAAAAATAGTGGGAGGTATCTAACATGGAGCCGAGAGCGGAAGTTAAGAGCTTTGCGGAGGAGATGGAAAAACAGCTTGGTAAAAATGAGCATAAAGGTGGATGGGGAAATTGTGATCGGCGTTTTTTACTCTTGGAGTTAACAAAAAATTATTACCATCTCGAAAAACTTCTTGTGTGTTTCGAAGGATTTGGCAATGTTTTGCGGCCCATCCTTATTTCTGAAGAAAGCGAAAAAGACATTCTCCGCCGTTGCGCCAACATTGCCAACTTCGCCATGATGATTGCGGACAACTTTGGCGGCGGGCTGGGCGAGTGAAGGTGGCGGGGTGCATGAAGATTATTGCGGAGGTGGAGGGGGAGAGATGAAACAGCACCACGCAGCAGCAGTAGATATTCGGCAATGGTATCACGGGCAGAAAGGCGGGGGATTTTACATCGCCTGCGACAGCTGGAACCTTTCAAAGGTTTTATAAAGATTTCAAGAGAAGGGAGGGGATAATTCCTGAAAATCCTTAAAGACATAGACCTTGCACTTGAACGTATGCGTAAAAAAGGCTATGAAGGCCATCCCGCATATGAAAACCTTAAAAGAAAAAGAAACGCTATTGCCAACGGTGCGAAATATAAAATACATAATGTTGCTCCTGAATTAATTGCCGGTTTTGGTGCGCTTATTGGTTCACTTAATCCTTTTTGGGGTGGCAAATATGCGGGGGATGATGTAATAAAGAAAGGGATTGAAAGAAGAAAGAAGTGGAAGGAGGAAGAAAAGGAGGGTTTATATGTATAAGTCTAATACTGGAAGGTTGAATCCGTTATTGAGGGGACAAAAAATCAAGAAAGTTATATGCATCATTGATGGGTAAGAAGTTATGTTTATCAAAGAAGGGTTTTATACAAATTTCTTAAAGGAGAAGTACATATGGAAAAACCGATTATTTTTGCGCCTGAAATGGTACGGGCTACTCTTGACGGACACAAGACGCAGACACGACAGGTGTTCAAGCCGCAGCCAAAATGGGCCATTCAAAATGAGGGTGACAAACCGGAAATTTTTAAAAATATGTACGGGCAAGTAGATGCTGTTTGGTATTCGCCGACATATTATCCCGTAAATGATGGGGCAGATTTTGATTTTGATTGGGATGCGGAATGGGTTAAGTGCCCTTACGCCCCCGGCGACATCCTTTGGGTGCGGGAAACGTGGGCGGAGATAGAAACGCCCGATAAAACAATAACCATCTACAAAGCCGATAGAAACCCTCTTGGATTAGGACATACGCATTTTGGCTATAATGGTAAGATTTATCATATTAAATGGCGACCGTCAATTCACATGCCCCGTTCTATTGCTCGTCTTTTCTTGCTTGTTAAAAACATTCGGACAGAGCAATTGCAGGACATAACTCACGATGACGCTGTAGCCGAAGGAGTAATTGAATGGATTCGCAATGAGTACAAAAGCGGAAGCTATCTTGATAATGCTATGCGTGGTGCTGCTTGCGCCAAACCGGAACGTGCCTTTGCATTACTTTGGGATTCCCTCAATGCTAAGCGTGGCTATCCTTGGAGTAGCAATCCCTGGGTGTGGGTTATCGAATTTGAGCAGACGGAGGTGCCATATGAATAAAAATTCATTACCAGATTTTATTGAAAAGAATTACGTATTTTGTGCTGTTAAATATTTGGAACCTAAATATCAAATTAATAAGTATTGGAAAGATAGCATTGATATTAAAAAAATAAGGTTATGATACATGATAATAATTTAACTTCTGGTGATTTTGAACATTTCAAAGAGGTAATGAATTACTTAAGAAAAAATGAATTAACATGTATCTTTGATAACGGCTTTGATTGTAGGTTCTTTAATGACGATCATTTATTTTATATTAAGTTTGATAGATGTAGTTATATAGATATAAATGTAATTAATAAAGCTAAAGTAAAAATACTTAACAGATTTAGAAAGGAGATTGTTTTACTATGAGAGACGCAAAGGCTGATTTAGCTATTTGCGAAGCGGCGACACCAGGGCCGTGGGAATATGAATGGCAATACACTTATTCAAATATTTTAGAAAGGAGTAGCTTATATGAGTTGGAAGGTATTACAAGGAGATGTTCTTGATAAACTTGCGGAAATAAAAGATGGAACCATACAATGTTGTGTAACTTCGCCGCCGTATTGGGGTCTTCGGGATTACGGTATTGATGGGCAGATTGGCCTTGAGGAATCGCCAGATAAATACGTGGCAAAGATGGTGCAGGTATTCCGGGAAGTCAAGCGGGTGCTGCGGGATGACGGGACGGTTTTCCTCAACCTGGGCGACTGTTACTTTGGAAGCAGCATGACAGGAGGCACCAATAGCATGGAAGGGTCCGCTAAACGGAAAGGGCGTATGTTTGAGAAGCCTTCAAATTGTACCATAAATCAGGGAAAAATCCAGCTAAAAACTAAAGACTTAGTCGGCATCCCCTGGCGTGTTGCTTTTGCTTTACAAGCCGATGGTTGGTATCTCCGCTCAGACATCATATGGTGTCTTTCTGGTGGGACGTGGGTCTATGCGCGAACTCAAAAAGGCGACATGCCTATGACCATCAAGGATATGGCTAGGCTCGACCCCAAAACAGTCCAATTGTGGAATGGTTCACAATGGACACAACTACTCGGCATGTCCCGTTCCCATAGGCAAGGCGACGAGATCGAACTTGTCTTGAGAAGCGGCGAAAGAGTCTCTTGCACTCCCACGCACAAGTTCCCGACCACGCAAGGTTTGAAGGAAGCTAGCAATATCGGGGTAGGCGACATTCTGATTCGAACGAATCTCCCCGAACCCGAATCTCCCCTTGACTGTGTGATAGATGAAGATGCCGCTTGGTTCGCTGGACTCTATGTTGCGGAAGGCTCACGTTCAAATAATTGCATACAGATTGCGTGTCATGTAAAAGAAGAACATCTCTGGCGACATGTTCAAGAAGTAGCGAAGAAATACGGCGGAACTGCCACTCGCACAGTAGACGGCAACTGTATGAATATCAGGGTATACGGCAAGATTCTGAACGCTTTACTTGATGAACTGGTGACTGGGAAGATAGCCAAAGACAAAGGCTTCTCGCCGAAGGTTTGGCGTTACAGCAACCGTTTTCTCGATTCCATGCTTCAAGGTTATCTCGACGGTGATGGCCATTGGGACGAGAAGAACAATCGCTGGCGCATTGGCTTTACTCGCAACTACAATCTCGAAAGAGACTTGAGAGCTGCCTGCGCTCGTTTGGGCTATCGTCTCACCCTCAATATGTCGAGTGTTCCGTACAACGGCAAGGGTGTTCCGACGTTCAGAGGCGAGATTCGCAAGACTGTCTCTGCGCATCATAACTCCAAAGACACCTGCGAAGTTGTGGAAATCCGCAAGGCCAGATGCCGTGATGTGTACGATATAGGCG
>JBMNSQ010000109.1:0-5708 GCA_050945275.1 bacterium
TCCCTTTTTCGTTCGATATTCAGTTTTTAGTACCGTTCCCGCTTGCCCGCTGCCATAAAAACATTGATTTTACTGGGTTTCTTCATGTTTTCTTATGTCACCGCGGCATTAGAGGGGTGTTTTTTAGAGGCAGGCATCCTAGGCAAAGAAAAGCTTTTAGAAAACCATCGTCCTAAACAGCAAAGAAGCTTAAAACAATCTGGAACTAGCGTTCAGATCCTTACAGTAAACTATTCCGAAGAAATAAGGCGGCCTGTTTGCTCTAATCGATCCAGGACCAGTTTATAGCCATCTCCGCCGTAATTTAGAAATTTCTTGACTCTACTTATGGTAGCTGTGCTCATACCGGTACGCTCGGCTATCGCATCATAAGTATACCCGGCGCTTAGCATTCTGGCTGCCTCAAGCCGTTGGGATAGCGCCTGGATTTCGCCTATAGTACACACGTCTTCTAAAAATCGACAGCATTCCTCTCGTGTCTCCAGAGACAATAACGCCCAGCAAAGCTGGTCTGTCAATTCGTCACGCCACTTAGGGTTAAATTCCATGGGTATTGCCCCCTTCCCATGTGAAAAATAAATATTAAAGTATTACTTCGCTAAAGTAGACGTTTTTCCTGCTCACAAGTGCCAGTGCGGCGGAACTCGAAGCGTTCGCGAATCAAGCAGTCCTAGAATGCGAGCCAAGCAACCATAGACCACTACCCCGGTCCCTATCGCCGCTAAAAGGGCTGCGCTTTTGGGCCAACTTCTAGTTAAAGCCTGTGCTAAAATCCAGCGTGTAGCCGGTAACATTGGTAATGAAGCTAACAGCGGCCAAAGCAGCATACCTTGGGGCCAAAATCCGGGCATAGTGAGCTTAAGAGGTAACAGCGACAGTAGGGCAGCCACGGTAAAGCCGATCCCTGTTCCAAGAGCTGCACCCCGAATGTTGATTATTGGTATAGCACACAGATAATAGTCAATAAGAGCATTGACTACGCCGCCGGTAAAAATAGCAGCTACTGCCCACCTTCCTTTATTGAGAGCATGCAGCAGTGCACTGTTGGTTTCCATTAAGCATAATCCCACCGTACCAAAAGCTAACCATCGTAAAGGAATGGCAGCGGTAGGAGTATCAAAGAGAATTTGGCACACTTCTTCAGCCAAGGCATAAAGCCCGACCGCGGCCGGCACAGCTATTACCATTGTCAGCTTTAGCGCTTGGTGAATCCTTCCCCTAACTCGGGTCTGATCATCACGAGCTTTAGCCCCGGCCATCTCCGGCACAAGCGCCGTGGCCAAAGCACCTGTTACCACTGTGGGTAATCCCACCAACGACAGGGCCATTCCAGCATGTTGCCCAAACAACGCCGTCGCCTCGCGCATGGGAATACCACCTGCTTGCAATCTTAAAGGTACAATAGCGGCATCCACCATCTGCATTACCGGCATAATAAAAGACCCTAGCATAACCGGCAAAGCAAATCTCCTGAGGGCTACCGTCATTCGATAATAATCCCTGCAGCTCGTGCGCTCTGTAATCACTTTGTCCGCCTTCATATAGAATCGCAAAAAAACTACCGCTCCAAGCGCTCCACCGGCGGCACCGGCAGCTGCCCCGGCAGCCGCATATTCCAAGCCATACGGAAGTAAGAACAACGCCAGTGCCAACATGGTCCCCACACGGCAAATTTGTTCAAATACCTGGGCCTTAGCCAATACAACGTGCTTTTGCTGTCCTTGGAAATATCCGCGCAAACTTCCTTCTATGCAAATCAAAAAGACAGCCGGCGCCAACGCCTTGAGAGCCGACTCTGTACGCGGATCTCCCAAAACCTTGGCAGCTACTGTTGGCGCCAATAAATAAAAGGTAATGCTCAGCATGATACCTTGTAATCCAAGCAGCCCCCGGCCGACTTTAAATACCAAGCAGGCTCTATCATTGTGGCCTACTGCCTTATGTTCAGCGATAAATTTAGCCATAGCCAGAGGCAATCCACCCCCGGCCAAAATAGCCACCACGATAAAAGCCGGATAGGCCATTTGATACAAACCGATACCTTCCGCACCTAATATGTAACTTAGCGGTACACGGTAAAGAACCCCGATTAGTTTGCTGAACAAGCCAGCCATAAAAAGAGAAAACACCGCTTTACTAAGGGACAAGGTTTTCCCCCTCCCCTCTTTGATCCAGCTTACGCATAAGAATGGCCTCTTATGCAAAAAACGATGTTGTGCAAGAAATTAAGGGCTTAAGCGAACACCAAAAATCCGGGGAATCCCCCCGGATTTTGTTATTTTGCCCCTGGCATAAGTTTTAGACTTAATTTGTTAACATCGCGAGAAAAAGTCGTAGTTTGTTTGCCGGTACGCATTCCTTCCGCTACCTTACGCAGTTGGTTCACTGTTCCAGCATCAGTAGCTACTGCCACACCCGTTAAGCGCGGTTCTGCCCTTCGTAAGCGCGTCATGACTTCATTCTTAACACCAGCTGCATCTCCCTGACTGCCCCGCGGTATATCTTCTTTTAGTTCTGTTCCTACCATGGCCGTGCTACCAGAGAGAACCACCCATGACCTGGAAACACCTGGAACTGCCTCTGCTTCCTTCGCTAACTTATCCTGTAATTGAACTACTTCTTGCCTATCGGTCGGGAGTGTCCCTGATGGAGCCATCGGTGTCGGAGTAGCACGGGGCGCCGTATCCCTAGGCGACGGCCTAGTAGGAGTTGGTGTTCTTAAGGATTGAGGTTTTCTTTGAGCGGCCCGGCAACCTAGCATAGTCAAGCTAACTACCAGACAAAGAGTAAGCATTAGGATTCTCGTTGGAAGTTTTACTCGCACATCGTCACCTCCTGCTAATATACTACTCTCTAAGTTAGTATCGCAGGTTAATGACTCACATATCCCAAGAGAACCCTCCCTTAACATCCAGTTTTTATCAAAACACTATCCTTTTACTACACGTAGCCGTGTTACCCCGCCGTCATGGGGCCCTTGAACCCGATAACCTTCGTTTATCATAAGGGTTATATACTCAACTATCTCAGTCGTGACTATTTCTCCCGGGCACAAAATAGGAATTCCCGGTGGATAACAGGTCACCGTTTCTGTACTGATACGACCAACTGTTTCGCTAAGTGGCACATTGTCGGCAACAGCAAAAAACGCCTCTCTCGGTGTCATCACTTGAGGTGGTATAGGTGGCAACGAATTACCACTGACCCGTACTTTTTTTTGTCCACATTGCGATACTAGTTCACTAAAAGCCGCCACCAAAGTCCGGACATCTTCCTCGGTATTACCTGGACCCACCATAAACAACACATTATATAAATCTGAAAGCTCCACTTGCACGTTATGTTCATAACGCAAATACAGCTCAACCTGCTGACCTGTTAACCCTAGTTGTCGGACGTTAACCGTAACCTTGGTCGGATCCAAAGCCATAGCCGCTGGACCATTGCACATTTGTTCCTCAAACACCATAAGTCCCGGTAAACTCTGCAGTCCGGATCTTAGTTTTTCGGCCAAGTCTATTGTGCGTTCCAGTATACTTTGTCCTTCTAAGACCATCTGCCTGCGGGTCAAATCAAGGGATGCCAGCAGAGGATATGAGGCACTAGTGCTAAGAAGCACGGCTAACGTAGCTTGTAGCCGTTCCCGACTTACCCGTGGGCCTTTGACATGCAGCCACGAACTTTGCGTCAAGCTGCAAAGCGTCTTATGAGCCCCTTGAGCAGAAGCATCTGCCCCCAGCGTCAATGCACCGGGAGGAAGGTCGTCGTGAAAGTAGAAATGGGGACCGTGGGCCTCATCTACCAACAAGGGGCAGTCATAACCATGGACTAACTCTGCCAAAGCACCTAAATCGCAGACAGTGCCGTAATAGGTGGGATTAATAAGGAGAGCTGCCTTAGCCTCCGGATGCGTTTTTAGTGCCGCTTCTAAGGTAGCCGGTGTTACCCCTACAGCGATACCAAAGTCTTCGTTTATCTCCGGTAGTAAAAATACCGGCTTGGCTCCACTTAGGATTAGCCCTGCCACCATGGATTTGTGCATATTGCGCGGCACCAAAATGGTATCGCCCGTATGGGTCAAACTTACTATCAGAGCCTGGAGCCCGGAGGAAGTTCCGTTAATAAGAAAGAAGCTCTCGTCAGCACCAAAAGCCTGGGCTAACAAACGCTCAGCTTCTTTAATTATTCCTGTGGGCTGTAACAGGTCGTCCATGCCCTCCACACCAGTAATATCCAGTTCAAATAACCGTTTTCCCAATATGTTTTCCGTTAATGTGGCGATGCCCCGCCCGCCCTTATGCCCAGGCATATGAAAACGTATTACTTGCTTCCTAGCATAGTATTCCACTGCTTCAGCCAGTGGAGCTCTCGTCTGATCGTTAACCATTAAACCCACCCCCTTAGCTGTTGACGATAGTCCTTGATCACGGTCAAAGGAGTTTGCTGTTCATAGTTGCCAGCCGGATTATCAGCAAACATCCGGCAAACACTGCGCTGTGGTACTCCTTGCGATGCCCCTACAACATCAGCAAAACCTAAATCATTGGCGTCGATAATAACCGCATCAACGCCTAAGCGATCAGCAATCGATTGCGCTACTTGATGAGGATTTTTGGGCCCAAGCACAATAAACTTGTGGTAAGGCGGCATAGTTCCAGCCACATCGTCTATCAACGCCACTGATAAACCAGCTACCCGATAAAAAAAGCCATTTTTTTTCAGCAGTCGCCCAGTTGCCCCTGCTGCCGCCGCCAATAAAATTCGACCATATCCGACCTCATTTATGGCCAGCTGCATCGTTGCCGGTGAAGTAAGACTGCCATGACGCCCAGGAAAACGGCAGAGAAAGTGGGCTAAACACCCGGACTTAACATCTTCTTGGCGGACAAATCGACCTTGACTAATAGCTACCACCGTTTCCGCCACGGCAATCAGATCGCCAGGCATGGCAATTCTTGCGGCATATTGCGTTACCACTTCAACAATATCATCCTTGTCAGTAATGAGGTGCGTGCGCAGAGGGATTTTAACTGCCATATTTTCACCTCCCCCTGTCGGCATGCTATGATGGTGCGTGCTATTTGGTTACAGTCACTTTTGGGCCAACCATAGCATAAGTTATTCATAGTAGCAACAAAAAGTTACGGAGGTGAAGCCTTTGACCCAGAGCGCATTTTTGGTAAACCTGCGTACACATCATGCACAAGCAGGCGATACTGTTGTTGCCCCCGCCTCCCTTATTGGAATAGACTTTTGGGGCCAACCTGTGGACACTGTCCGCGAAGACGGTCCAGACTTAGTCCTTACTTTTACCTCAGCAACACTTAATATGCCCGCCGGTAATTTTGCGGTCGCTGACACCCTGGTTAAGTCGGTAGTAGTCCAGGAACAAACTGTAGGCAAAGTAGAAGTCATTATTAAGCGTTACTTCCCTGGACCCTGGCGCTTAGACAAGGACTTACGCCTTCTATGCCGTTACAACATACACCTAGATCCCTTACCTTTGCGCTCACTTTTTGCAAATAAAGTGATATTACTCGATCCGTGGAATCGGCCTAATATCAAAAGTCCTACCAACCTGCCCGAAAAAACAGTAACTCAGGATGTTGCTAGGCGACTAAGCCAGCTTCTAACTGGTGTAGGAGCCCGGCCCCACTTTAGTCGACCCAGGCCTAACTATCCTTCCCTTACGCCAGCCGCCATTCGCG
>JBMNSQ010000110.1:0-5396 GCA_050945275.1 bacterium
CTCCTGAACCAGGACACATCGGCGGCCGACCCCAGCCACCGCCCCAATCCCCAGGTTTGTTCCAGTCTCCAGAGTTACCCCAATCTTCGGGACCGCCCCAATCACCATGATCCCAAGACAATACATATTCCCCCTTTTCGCAGATCTAGTTCAGAATATGAAGCAGACCACTTAAGGGTTACCTCTTTGGTTTTTTGTCGGTTTTTTATTAGAAGCCGGCGGTTGAGATGAGCCCTTATCTTTTCCGGGTTTTTTGCTGTTCGGTTTTTTGTCCTCCAGCTTTTTCGACTCCTTCTTAGGATCCGGCTTCAACCTATTTTGGGTTTGGGATTCTGGCCTATTATGGACGGGTTTACTATTGTTTTTGTGATCGTTTGCCTTATCCAACTGTTTTCCTTTAATAGATCCCTGTCGAAATACCTCCGCCGGCTTTTTCCCGGATTTCATCAGTGCTTTCTGAAGACTATCTTTGGTAGCATTGTGGTTTATTTTCTTTGCTGCTTTCTCGTTCGCCTTCTCTTCTGCCTTCTTTGCTTTCTGGGCTGCTTTCTCTGCCGTCCTCTCTAACTTCTCGTTCATCTTATCGAGTTTCTTTCGTTCCTTCTCGGTCTCATGCCCTATCTTTTCTCTTGAGTGGATGTTTGTATCGCTAGCCAGAGACGGTAACATATCGGTCAGCTTTTTGTCCAAACGTACCTTATTGACCGACACATTATGCTTGCGCGCTTCTAAAAGCTCTTCTCGCGAAGCTTCCTCTACCGCGACAAACACTTCCTTACCCACAGAGGTAAGGGCTCGGCTCGCCGCAGCTTCAAGTTCCGTCAGTGTTGGCTGAGCTCCCGACCGCAAATTTACCTGGCTGATAACGATAACATCATCTTCACTACCGCCCACAAATCCCTCATTGGCTGCTGTCTCCACTAATCTCTCCACTGCTTCCGGCGGCAACAAACCTCTTACCTGTACCTGATGCAGTACTTGTTGCCCCGCCTCATTGAGTCCTTCACCGCTTCTAATTTTGCCTGAACGTGCCACTTGAAGCCCAATACTAGGGTTGATGTCTAGCGCTATATACGCTGTTGGCTGCAGAGCCCAAGCGACAGAAGGTATCACGGCCACTAATAAAAACACTGCCGTTAGCGCCAGCGCCCACATCCGGTTCTTATTGATGGGCGCATCCTCTTTTAACATGATTTCTTCTCCTGGCATAGGCAACGGTTTATCCCATTTAACCGATCGGAACTCACCACTTGCGGTCAGAACGATGATCTTATTCTGTTCGGCTTTAAGCACCACGGCTGCTCGCATACTCATTTATCATCGCCCCTCTCCAGCGTTACATAACCAGCTAAATGGGTATAATCAGGATTAGATAAAATCAAGCTTACCGCCACCAAGTAGCGACGACCCCGTTCTAACAGTTTTCGGTTCAGTCCGGTTAATCTGGACAACTCTTTAAGTGGCACTTGCCTTGTAGAGCGTAAATGGGTAATCAGTTCCTGGTTATTAGCTAACACTTGGGCTGCTCTAAGCAGTTTTTGCCGCCGGCTTTTGTGTTTAGGACAAGCCCGTTCAATATCAGTTAGTGTTAAGCCAAAAGTGGCCAGTTCGGCTACAAAAGCAGCTACTTCTTGCGCCCGTTCAAGACGCTCCTGCTGCCTATCGGCCTCGTCCGTCGCCATTTTTATTACTTCAGGACGGATCACATCCGATCCATCTGCTGTCTTTACCAAAAGGGGAACTTCTTTTTCTCGAGCTTTGTTCCGCCTTTGATAATCTGTTAGCCGCCCGGCAATAACAATACGGGCATAAGAGAGGAACTGTGCGCCCCGACCAGGATCGTAGCCATCGATAGCTTCGTCAAAAGCTAACATAGCAATACTGAGTTCATCGGTATGCCAGTCCAAATGCCTTCGCGAGCACCACGAACCAACACGCTGAATGAAAGGGCGACAGGCAGCAATTAGCTCTTCGCGGGCCAAAGTGTCACCCAAGCGAGCTTTGATCAACAATTGTTCTACATTTACCCCGGCATGGCATTTCCCCCTCCGGTCCTTCCCACAGCTAAATCTTATTTGCCCCGGAAGAGGGCCATCCCTTTACTATCTAAGTCGTAGGCCCTCTCATTTTTTCGGGGGTAGGCTCGGGTATATCCTTAGGTGAAAAATGAAAAACTAACAGGTAAGTAACAATATATTTTAAGAAAGGATGCTTAGGTTAATGTCTGTTGATGAAAAAGTAGCCTTGTTTATCGATTATGAGTACCTATTTTTCACTATGTCAAACCAATACGGTATTTCACCTCAGATTCAAGATTTAATCGACATCGCTTCCGAATACGGAGAACTTAAGGTCGCTAAAGCATTTGCTGACTTAGCCGGTTCAGAGGAGCTCCGCCGGGCAGCCTACCTGCTCCGGACTCAAAGTATAGAAATGGTGGATGCTGCTGGCGACCATTCACGGGAAAAGGTAAAAAACTATACCGACTTTACCATGCTAGACGCCATCTACGGCACTTACCTAGATCAGGAAGACATCGGAACCATCGTAATTGTTACCGGGGACGGACATTTTTCTAGCGTAGTGGCACGTCTCAGAGTTCGTTGTAAGAAAAACATTGTTGTTGTAGGGATACCGCATTTTATTAACCGTGAATTATATCAAAGTGCCTCCGAAGTACGCGAACTTACAATTGATACTAACGCCTGCCCCATTAACCGTGAAGATCTCATTTCGTTTGTAACAAACTCAATTCGTACCCATCCATATGTAACCTTCAATAAAACTGTCAGCATTTACAGTAAAGTGCGTCAAGTAGACGAAGTAGCTGTGCGAAAAGCACTAGCCGCCCTAATCGACGACGAGGTCTTTGTTCAGGTTATCGAGCATACCCCACAATCCGATGTACGGGTTCTGCGGATGCCTGACGACGAAGAAGCCATCGCCTAACAACCAGCGCGCCCGGATAAACAGGTCGTGGACAAAAGTCCACGACCTGTTTTTATTACTAGCCGATATCCCTTTACACCTACCTTTTCGGCAAAGTTAAGCATCGGTTGTCGTCCCATCCTCACGCTCCGCGACGCCTCTCAGAACGAACGAGCTTGGCTCATTCGGGCCGCCTCTGAACTCGCCCCTGTCGGGACTCGACTTGCCCACCCTACAAGGTGGGGACATGCATCGGCGGTTGTCCCTCATTCGCCTCGCTCTTTGTAATTAGGGCTAAGCTTCGCTTGAGGATTGGGCCTACCAACCTCTGGGGTATGTTGAACGGAGCGATTCCTGTGTCGCTCTGTTCAACAAAGGTCATTCCCTACCCGAATCAAGGAGCCGCGGACTAGCACAAAGGCCCGTCCCTACCGCAATGCATCGGTAGGATCTAGCTTAGCTGCTTTGGCTGCGGGCCAAACGCCCGAGATAGCTCCCACAAGGAGAGCAAAGGCAAAGGAATAAAAGACCGACGAAGGCGTTACAGCCGTTTGTGGACCAAAGCGGCGAATTATCATGGATACTCCCGACCCTAGCCCAATTCCAATAATGCCGCCGGCTGCACTTAAAATGACAGCTTCAATTAGAAACTGCCCCAGTATCTGGGGATTTTTGGCCCCAACCGCTTTTCTGATTCCGATTTCTCGTGTCCGCTCACTCACCGAAACCAGCATAATGTTCATAATCCCAATTCCGCCCACCACCAACGAAATCCCAGCAATGGCTCCCAGCATTAACGTCATCACTTTGTTCATCTCGGCTACTTGTTTTAGCATATCGTCTCGGCTCATCACATGGACCGAATCAGTTCGGTTATACATCTTATAAAAAATACGCTTTAGCTGGGCCGCTGCCTGGGCGGATTCTTTGGTCCCTTTTGCTTTAATGTTGATATTGTCAATGCGGTTATTACCGGTGAGACGCTGGGCCACGGTGTACGGAATATACACTGCTCGGTCAATACCCCACTCTTGGTTAGTGGATACCTTAGCTTCAAGCGTCCCCACTACAGTAAAACGCTGCCCATTCAAGTACACTTCCTGGCCCACCGGATCCACACCTCGAAAGAGCTTGTCGGCAACAATGGCTCCCACCACCATAACCCGGCGCCTTTGACTAATATCAGCAGCCGTAAAGCCACGGCCACCGGCTAGTTCCAAATCGCGGATGGCCAAAAAGTCCTCCCCTACCCCCTGACCGTCACTATCAAAATTGGTATTGCGCCATTTAAGATTACCACCCATATGGACCACTGGCATAATATGTTTGATACTATCTACCCGGTCTTTAAGGTTATCGAGTAGCTCCGGCGTAAAGCGCACTTCCCAGCCCTGACTATAAATTTCGATTACATTAGAACCCAAACTCATAAGATGCCGCTGAATATCCAGCCGGGCCCCTTGTCCCACGGAGACAAGAGCAATCACCGACGCCACCCCAATAATCACCCCGAGCATTGTAAGGAGGGAGCGAACTTTGTTGCCTAAAATACTGCGCCACGCCAATTTCATACTAAGGAGTAGAATCACAATTGGGCACCCCCTTGGGCCACTACCGGGAATGTAGAGAGCACTTCCTGGGCTACTAGGTAATTTTCCGGTCGTACTAATTCGTCGGCCACAATAACCCCATCAGCTAAACGCAAAATACGCTCACAATGACAAGCCACATTAGAATCATGAGTAACCACAATAACAGTAATGCCTTGGGCATGGAGTTCTTGAAAGACGGCCAATATTTCTTCACCGGAGCGAGAATCCAACGCCCCAGTAGGTTCGTCAGCCAAAACTACTTCTGGCTTAGCAGCTACCGCCCTGGCTATAGCCACTCGCTGCTGCTGCCCGCCAGACAACTCTTGGGGCCGGTGATGCAACCGCTCCTGTAGCCCCATGCGTACCAAGGCTTCTTCAGCCTGTATTCGTCTAGCTCCAGTAGAGAGGCCTCGGTAAATAAGAGGCAGCTCCACATTTTCCAGTGCTGTTAACTGGGGAAGTAAGTTAAAGCTCTGGAAAATAAAACCCACTTTGCGGTTTCTAATCTCCGCCAATTGAGCATCGCTTTTTTTACTTACCTCTTCCCCATGAAGCTTATAGTTGCCAGCAGTCGGCCGGTCCAAACAACCGAGAATGTTCATTAATGTGGATTTCCCCGATCCCGACGGCCCCATAATAGCTACCATCTCACCAGAATCTATGCTCAAGTTAACACCGCGCAGTGCCGGCACCTTTATTTTCCCCATACGATAATCCTTAGTGACACCGCTCACCTCAACCATAACTGCACCCATTGCACCGCTCCTTACATCCGTACTCTGCGTACTGGCCCCATACCGCCACCAAAGAACATCTCGTCGTCAGCTGAACTGCCGGTTACTACTTCCTGGCCTTCAGTTAGACCTTCCAAAACTT
>JBMNSQ010000111.1:0-5382 GCA_050945275.1 bacterium
AGGCTCCGCCATTTGTCTTACCGAGCTTCTTCATTTGTCATCCCGAGCGAAGCGAGGGATCTTTCCCTCTTTAACCCGCCCCACCAAGATCATCCTCTAACGTCCGCAACATCTCTTATATTTTTTCCCGCTACCGCAGGGACAAGGATCGTTGCGGCCAATTTTTTTACCTTCACGTCGGTACGGCTTCGGCAGTCCACTGTCGACACTGCCTCCACCGGTAGTAACATTCTTGAAAGCACTACGCCGCTCGGGCTTCCTGGTTTCCAGTTGCATTTTAAACAAGTAGTGTACCGTATCCTCTTGGATTCGGGCCACCATACCCTGAAACATCTCGTAAGCCTCGCGCTTATATTCTATCAGCGGATCGTGCTGCCCATAAGCTCTTAGGCCAATACCTTCTCTAAGCTCGTCCATTGCATCCAGGTGCTCCATCCACTTGCTGTCCACTACCCTAAGCAGTATTACCCGCTCGCGCTCCCGCATGTTATCCGGCCCAATTTGTGCTTCGCGCTCAGCATACAAAGCCTCGGCCTTTTCTTCAAGAAATAATAACATCGCATCGCGTCCCTGGTCTACCGGTAGATCAGCTGCCGTTATCATTCCCCGCGGGAAGAAGGTCTGCTCCAATACCATAAGCAAAGCTTTTATATCCCATTCTTCAGGCAAAGTATTATCGCTGCAATACGTAGTCAGGTAATCCGCCAGTACAGACTTAGCCATGCTTAGGACTGTCTCCCTATGATCGGTGTCCGTAAGCACTTCTCGGCGCTGCTGGTAAATAACCTCGCGCTGGGTATTCATTACATCGTCATACTCTAACAATTGCTTACGAATATCAAAGTTTCTAGCTTCCACTTTCTTTTGGGCATTTTCCACTGCCCTAGACAGAAGTGGATGCTCAATAGGTTGATCTTCTTCCAATCCCAGACGCTCCATAACCCGAGAAATTCCCTCACCACCGAAGAGCCGCAGCAAATCATCCTCTAGCGACAAATAAAAACGTGATGACCCCGGGTCGCCCTGCCGCCCACTGCGCCCGCGCAGCTGGTTATCAATCCGTCGCGACTCATGGCGTTCCGTTCCAATAATATGAAGCCCACCAGTGGCCACCACCTGGTCGTGCTCGGCCTCACACTGCTTTTTCATCTGCTCCCAAAGCGCCCGGTACGTCTTGTTATCCACTTCGGCTACGTTTACCCCTTGACGCAGAAGCTCTGCTTTCGTCAAAAAATCCGGATGACCGCCTAAAACAATGTCCGTTCCACGCCCGGCCATATTCGTAGCTATGGTTACACTACCCAGGCGTCCTGCCTGAGCCACGATTTCTGCCTCTTTCTCATGGTACTTAGCATTTAGCACCTGATGCCGTATACCGCGGCGTCTGATAAGCGCGCTGAGGCGCTCCGACGTTTCAATAGATACCGTACCCACAAGTACCGGCTGCCCCCGCCGGTTGCACTCCAGTATTTCTTCCACCACGGCATTGAACTTGGCTGCTTCCGTCTTGTAAATCACATCCGGATGGTCTTTCCTGATCATCGGTTTATGCGTCGGTAAAACCACCACGTCTAGGCCGTAAATATTGCGAAACTCTTCTTCTTCTGTCGCAGCCGTACCTGTCATGCCAGCTAGTTTCTTATACATCCGAAAGAAGTTCTGGAAGGTAATTCGAGCCAATGTTTGACTCTCGGTCTCAATTTTGACCCCTTCTTTGGCTTCAATCGCTTGGTGCAAACCATCACTGTAGCGGCGACCAATCATCAGCCGGCCGGTAAATTCATCCACAATAATTATTTGGCCGTCTTTAACCACGTAATCTCGATCGGCTTGCATAAGAGCATTGGCCCGGAGCGCCTGCATCAAGTAATGGGACAAGTCATCGCCATCAGTATCAGCGTACAGATTGTCCACGTTTAGCATCCGTTCTACCTTAGCGACGCCCTGCTCGGTGGGAGCTACAGTACGAGCCTTCTCGTCCACCTCATAGTCTTCCCCCGACTTTAAACGCGGTACTATTTGAGCAAATTTATAGTATAGTTCAGTGGACTGCTCACCTTGTCCGGAAATAATAAGAGGCGTCCGGGCCTCGTCAATTAAAATACTGTCCACTTCGTCGATGATGGCATAATTAAAGGGTCGTTGCACCATCTGATCCTCGTACAACACCATGTTATCCCTAAGATAGTCAAAACCAAACTCGTTGTTAGTACCATAGGTGATATCAGCTTCATAAGCCCTCTTACGGTCGGCGAAATCAAGCCCGTGTACAATAAGGCCCACCGACAAGCCAAGAAATTTGTATATGGTTCCCATCCACTCACTATCACGTTTGGCCAAGTAATCGTTAACAGTTACAATATGCACCCCGTGGCCAGCTAATGCATTAAGGTAAGCTGGTAAGGTGGCCACTAGCGTTTTGCCCTCACCAGTTTTCATCTCGGCGATACGCCCTTGGTGAAGAACCACACCACCCATTATCTGCTCATCAAAATGACGCAGGCCCAAAGTACGTTGCGAAGCTTCCCTTACAACCGCAAAGGCCTCAGGAAGAAGATCGTCGAGCGTTTCTCCAGCGCTCAGGCGGGCCTTAAATTCATTTGTCTTCGCCTTTAGCTCGGCATCAGATAACGCCTTGATGGCCCCCTCCCAAGAATTAACCTGTTTTACCACCGGTGCTAGACGTTTTATTTCTCGCTCATTATCATCGAACATTTTCTTTAGAAAACCAAACATAGTGCACCTTCTCCCCTGAAAACCAAAATAATTAGCGGCCACCTCTTCATTCTAGCATTTAGGCCACCGAGAAACAATAGAAAAAGCGCCCGCTGGTGGGCGCTTACGGGCTTAAACTGGTATCTCTCTTATTTTAGTTGCAACTGCGTAGAACAAAAGAATCCAGAATCTATTCTCAGCGCCTTTAGCGCAATGGTTCTATCAGGCCATAATTTCCGTCCTTGCGCCGATAAACCACATTCACTTCCTCAGTATCGGCATTGCGAAAGACAAAGAAATCGTGTCCTAACAGGTTCATCTGCAAAAGTGCTTCCTCAGTTGGCATCGGCTTTACCGGAAAACGTTTGGTTCGCACTAACTGCGGCTCGCCAGTCTTCGCTTTCTCAAGAGGGCGAGGAGGAATTACGTCCAGCACACTACCATTTTTAATCTTGCGGGCAAGTTTAGTCTTGTACTTCTCCACCTGTTTCTCTAGTTTATCCATCACCAAGTCGATGGAAGCATACATATCCCCGCTAGACATTTCGCCCCTCAGTAGCCGACCGCCCACTGGAACTGTAACCTCCACAATATGTCGTTCACGCTCAACTGCTAACATTACCACCGCTTCCGTCACATCGTCCAGGAGTTTGGCGAGCTTGCCTACTTTCTTTTCCACGTAGTCGCGCAAAGCAGGAGTGACATCAATGTTCTTCCCACGCACGATAATTCTCACGCTTACCACTCCTTTCAGTCAGCCCATCGGCTTACTATGTATTATTCCCCACTCTACCAGAAAATCCTGCCTTTCTACGCAAAAACCGGAGCCGCCACCAGGGCTGAATAAGAATCAGTCCAAGAAGTAGCTCCGGTATAGCACTAGCCGAGCACTACAAAATCTTACCCAAAAAGGCCTTCGTCCGTTCATTACGCGGCCGAGAAAACACCTGTTCCGGCTCCCCTTCCTCCACCACCTTACCATCATCCATAAATATCACCCGATCCCCCACCTCGCGGGCAAAGCCCATTTCATGGGTCACCACCACCATAGTCATACCATCCTTGGCCAGGCTTTTCATTACATCCAACACTTCGC
The DNA here is from genome assembly GCA_050945275.1 of bacterium. GTDB lineage: Bacteria > Bacillota > DTU030 > DUMP01 > DUMP01 > JAAYWY01. Next base: position 3,812 of record JBMNSQ010000111.1, read on the forward strand.
CGATCATTTCCGGGTCCAAGGCTGACGTTGGTTCATCAAATAGCATTACCTTAGGCCTCATGGCCAGAGCCCTAGCAATAGCCACCCGCTGCTGCTGCCCACCGGAGAGTTGGCGCGGATAAACCTCGGCCTTGTCTGACAACCCTACTTTAAGGAGCAGTTCCTGTGCAATATCCGTCGCCTCAGCCAAAGGTAACCCCCTAACCTTTCTCGGTGCCAGCGTGATATTTTCCGTTACCGTCATGTGAGGAAATAGATTAAACGACTGAAACACCATCCCCACCTCTCGGCGCACCCGGTTGATATTGGTGGCTGAGTGGTTAAGTTTAATTCCATCCACTACAATTTCGCCCTTGGTGGGCTCCTCTAAATAGTTGATACACCTAAGCAGAGTGCTCTTGCCGGACCCTGACGGCCCGATTATGACCACCACTTCACCTTGGTCTATCTTATCAGTAATACCTTTTAACACGTGAAGATGTCCGAAATGCTTGTGCACATTCTTAAGCTCGATCACCTTTCGCCAACCCCCTTTCCGCCCGCCGTACAATTAAAGACAGTGGTAAAGTAAGACCCAGGTACAATAGACCGGCGGTAACATATATTGGTAAGGCATAGCCGCCTTTTCGTCCCACCATCATATTGGCAAAACGCATAACTTCCGGCACCGCAATGGTAGCCATCAAAGAAGAATCCTTAAGAAGCATAATAAATTCATTACCTAATGAAGGCATAATGTTACGAAAAGCTTGCGGTAGCACCACATAGCGCATAGCCTGCCACCACGACATACCCACCGACCGTGCGGCTTCCATTTGCCCTTTATCCACCGATTGAATGCCACCGCGTACCACTTCCGACACATAAGCACCACTGTTAATACTGTATGCCACCCAACCGGCAACCATGGGCGGCAAATTAATGCCCACTTCCGGGAGAGCAAAGTAGACTAAGAACAACTGCACCATGAGCGGAGTTCCTCTAATAACTTCCACATAAGCAGTCGTCAAGCCCCTTAACAATCGGTTGTGCGACAACCGGGCTAAACCAACAATAGTACCGATTAAAAGTCCTGTTAGTACAGAAAAAAAGGTAATAATTACCGTCACTCTAAGCCCCGATAACATAAGCGGAAGAATCTCCGGGATCACTAGCCAATCGCTTAATTTCATTTATAAGTCCCCTCTTCCCGGTGATATACATACTGTGGCGGCCGGCGAAAATGCCCGCCGGCCGCCACCGCCCTTAGCGGATATTATTCATTAAACCATTTGTCAAGCATTTCATCGTAACGACCATCTTCTTTAATCTTTTTCAAGACATCGTTTACCTTATTCACCATCTCTGTATCGCCTTTACGGAAAGCAATGGCCGTATACTCTTTTACAAACGGCTCTTCGCTGACCAATTTTACCTTATCCCCATGCTCCTTAACGTAAGCCTTGCCCACCGGCTCATCCACTATAACTGCGTCCAAATTGCCATGCTGTAAGTCTAAAAACGCCTGAGGATAATTGTCATAACGCTTGATTTCCTTAATGTCCACCGCTTTGCCTTCGTATTCATCCTCG